>DATLJJ010000345.1:0-8594 GCA_035538975.1 Sphingomonas sp.
AGGCGCTGACGCAGATCCAGGAAACCACCCTCACCTTCGTGCCCAAGATGCTCGCTATGGGGCTGGTGTTCCTGCTGATGCTGCCCACCATGGGTCAGGCGCTGGGCGGCTTCATGACCAAGATCAGTGACCTGATCGTCACCGGATGACCGTTCCCGCCGATCTCGAGCTGCAGGTCATGGCCTTCTTCATCGTGTTCGCGCGCGTTGGAGCGGTGCTGATGCTGCTGCCGGTGTTCGGCGAGGACACGATTCCGGGCCGCATCCGGCTGATGATCGCCTTCGCAATGTCCGCGGCGCTCTACGGCATGCTCGGCGAGCCTGCCCGCGTGGCGCTGCAGGCCGGCGCGGTGCTACCCGCGGTGCTCGTCATGGAGCTGCTCACCGGGCTCGCGATGGGCATGATCGTCAAGATCCTGTTCTACGCCATCTCGATGGCGGGCTCGATCGTCTCGATGCAGATCGGCTTCTCCTCGGCGATGATCTTCGATCCCGCGCAGAGCGGCCAGGCCCCGCTCCTCTCCAAGTTCGTCGGCATCGCCGCGGCCCTGGTGTGCATGGGGATGCAGGTCCACCATCTGTGGATCGGCGCGATCGTCCACAGTTACCAGAGCTTCCCCATCGGTGGCATGCCCCCCGCGCACGACTTCGCCCAGCTCGCGGTCGCCGCCGTCGGCCGCTCGATGACGCTGGCGATCAGCCTCGCTGCGCCCTTCCTCGTCTATGGCATCGTGTTCAACGTCGCGCTGGGCTTCGCCGCGCGCGTCGCGCCCGCGATCCAGGTCTTCTTCATCGCCCAGCCGCTCAATCTGATGCTGGGCCTGAGCCTCGGCGCCGTGACCATCGGCTCCATGCTCACCGTCTTCGCCCGGGCCATGGGCGACGCGATGCAGGGGGGCTGGTGATGGCCGGCGGGGGTGACGACGAGGACAAGACACACGACCCGACAGACAAGAAGCTCCAGGACGCGCGCGAGAAGGGCGACGTTCCGATGGCGCCCGAGATGCGCCATGCCGCGATGTTCGTCGCGGCGCTGGTGGTGATGGGCGGGCTCGGCACGCTCACGCTCCAGTCGATGGGCGCGATGTTCGTGCGGCTATGGGGCGGCGCCGAGGATTTCCGCCTCACGCCCGATGGCGCGCAGGATTTCGCCACCGGCATCTTCGGCGCCGTCGCGTCCGCAATGGCGCCGATTATGGCCGCGCTGCTCGGCTTCGCGCTGCTCGGCGGCCTGCTCCAGGGCCGGCCGATGCTCTCGTGGAGCCGCGTGGCGCCCAAATGGTCCAAGCTCAATCCGGCGAGCGGCCTCACGCGCATGTTCGGCAAGCAGGCGCTGGTCGAGTTCGCCAAGACCTTTGCAAAGCTCTGCCTTGTGGTGGGGATGGGCGCGGCGGTCGCCTGGCCGCATGCGACGGGGATCGATCGGCTGGTCGGCGCCGACCTCCAGTCGACCGGCGCGGCGGCGAGCGGCATCGTCCATGCGATGCTCCAGCCGATCGCGATGCTGGTGGGCGCGCTCGCGCTGTTCGACTTCGTCTGGCAGCGCCGCGCCTTCCTCAAGCGGATGCGGATGAGCCTCCAGGAGATCAAGGACGAGCACAAGCAGTCCGAAGGCGATCCCAAGATCAAGGGCAAGATCCGCAGCATGCAGATGCAGCGCGCCCGCAGCCGGATGATGGCCAACGTTCCCAAGGCGAGCGTCGTCATCACCAACCCGACGCATTATGCCGTCGCGCTCCAATATGATCACGGCGTGATGTCCGCGCCGGTGGTGGTCGCCAAGGGCGTCGATGCGGTCGCGCTCAAGATCCGCGAGGTCGCGACCGCGAACAACATCCCGCTGGTCGAAAACCGCCCCCTCGCCCGCGCGCTCTATGCCCAGGCCGAGATCGACCATCCGATCCCCGTCGAACATTATGCCGCGGTGGCCGAAGTGATCAGCTACGTGCTCAAGGTCGCCAAGGGCCGGCGATAGCAGCCCCAAGCAAAAAGGCCCGGCAGCGCTGCCGGGCCTTTCCTGAATTTATGCCGGCTTAGCGGCGGCAGACGCGGACGCGCTCGCCCCAGCGTCGCTCGGTCCAGCAGCGCTGATGGTTGCGCCAGCCGTTGTGGCGGCCTCGGTCCCAGCCATAGCCGCGGCGCTCGTAGCGGCGGTCCCGATAATCCCGGCGATAGTCGCGGTCGCGATATTCGTATCGCTCGTAATTGCGATAGCCGTCGTAGCGCTGGGCTGCGGCCGGCGTGGCCGCGGCAGCGCTGGTCATCAGCGCGCCGGCGGCCGCAAGAATGTGCATGAGCTTCATGGCAAATCCTCTCCTCATCTACCCCTTGGGGCAGGAGGATAGGAGGCCGGTCGCGAATTCCGCCTGAATGCGACTGTAGGCTGAGGTACAGGTAAGCGCGCCCGACCGGCGCAGCGTCAGAACAGCCGCGTGAGCAGGTAGAAGAGCGCCCCCACCGTCGCCGACGCGGGGATGGTGATCACCCATGCGACCACGACGTTGCCCGCCACACCCCAGCGCACCGCCGAGGCGCGCCGCGCCGTCCCCGCGCCGATCACCGAGCCCGTGATCGTGTGCGTGGTCGAGACCGGAATCCCCAGCCACGAAGCCCCGAACAGCACGATCGAGCCGCTGAGCGACGCGCTGAACCCCTGGTGCTGCGAGAGCTTGGTGATGCGCGATCCCATCGTTTCGATGATCTTCCAGCCGCCCGCCAGCGTGCCCAGGCCGATCGCGACATAGCAGGAGATCGCCACCCAATGCGGCACGTGGAACTCGCCCTGCAGATGGCCGGTCGAAAAGAGCAGCACGGTGATGATCCCCATCGTCTTCTGCGCGTCGTTGAGCCCGTGGCTCAGCGAATAGGCGCCCGAGGAGATGAGATGCAGCACGCGAAACGTCCGGTCGGCCCCGCGCGCGCTCGCGCCGCGGAACAGCCAGCTCGTCAGCAGCATGACGAACATCGCCAGCATCATGCCGATCGTCGGCGAGAGGACGATCGCGATCAGGGTCTTGTTGAGCCCTCCCCATTGTACGCCGGTGAGGCCGGCATGCGCCACGCCCGCGCCGATCAGTCCGCCGACCAGCGCATGGCTGCTCGAGGAAGGGATGCCCTTGAGCCAGGTCACGACGTTCCAGAACATCGCCCCGATCAGCGCGCCGAACACCACGGCGGGCGTGATCAGGTCCTTGGCTATCAACCCCTGCCCGATCGTATCGGCGACGCGGTGCAGCGCAGGAAAGGCGATCGAGAGGAAATAGGCGGCGAAGTTGAAGACCGCGGCGAAGGCCACCGCGTGCACCGGCTTGAGCAGCCGCGTCGCCACCACGGTCGCGATCGCGTTCGCCGCGTCGTGCAGGCCGTTGAGGAAATCGAACGCCAGCGCGACCAGGATCAGTCCGACGAGCAGCGGAAATGCGAGTTCGTGCATCGGATCAGGCGTGATCGATCACGATCGAATCGATCTCGTTCGCCACGTCCTCGAACGCGTCGACGATCCGCTCGAGGTGCTTGTAGATCTCCCCTGCGACGATGAATCCCAGCGTGTCGGCGCCGCCATGTTCCTTGAACGCGCGCTTCACGCCCGCCGCATGGATGTCGTCGGCATGGCTCTCCATGCGGACCAGCCGCTCGGTGAGTTCGTGCAGCCGGCCGCCGTTGCGGCTCACGTCGCGCAGCAGCGGCATCGCTTCGGCCGTCAGCCGCGCGGCGTCGACGATGATCGCGGCCATGTCCTTCATTTCCTGCTCGAAGCTCGTCACCTCATAGAGATCGATGGCCCGGGCGGTCGCCTGCATCTCATCGATCGCATCGTCCATCGATCCGATCAGGCTGGTGATCGTGCCGCGGTCGAACGGCGTCAGGAAGGTCTCGCGCACGGTGCGCAGCGTCTGGCGCAGGATCTCGTCGGCGTCATGCTCGCGCTCCATGATCTCGCGGATATGGTCGCGCCTGCCGTCCTGCAGCAGTCGGGCGACGGCATCTGCGCCCGCGACCAGAGTCATGGCATGCGCCTCGAACAGCTCGAAGAAATTGCCCGTCTTGGGCAGGAGGCGCTGGAACCATGCGAACATGTGACTCACTTTCGATTGCTGCGCGACGGTGGAGAGAATGCCGGTGCGCCCGGCCGCAGCCTTGAATTCCGAGCGGCTGAACGAGCGGATCAGGTCGCGCAGATCGGGCTCGTCGACCGCCGCCGCTGCCTCGGTCAGGCTGAACCAGCGCCGCTCGCGCTGCGACTGCTCCTTCCAGGCCGGGAGCTCGTCGTTCACGGCCAGCGGAAAGACGTCGACGTCGATCAGCAGCGACGCCCCGCTGCGTTGCCGCTTGCGATAGCGGTAGGAGCCGATCGGCGTGGGGCAGACCAGCCCGCGCACGCCGGCCTCTTCCTCCGCTTCCAGCGCCGCGGCGGAGTGCGGAGGCATCCCGGTGTTGGCATTGCCCTTGGGAATCACCCAGCGGCCGGTGCCGCGCGAAGTGACCAGCAGCACGCGCACGGGCGCATCGATGGCGCTCCCGTCGGTGCGGTACGGCAAGGCGGCAATCTGGCGAATCCGAAAGGCTCCTGGCTCGGCTGAGCGCGCGGCTGTTACGCTTTTGTGACAGCGCCGCGCAAGCCGCAAGCGCGCACCTCCCGAACTTGCCGGGCCGCCGCTTTTCTCCCTGGAGCCGGCGCGCTACGCCTGAATGTCCAGCTTCGCCAGCTCCACCCGCACGCGCAGGTCGATGTCGGAAAGGATCTGCGCGAGCACGGGATCGTCAGGCATCTCGAAGCTCTGCGACCACTCGGCGATTTCCTGCAGCCGCTCCACCGGCACCACGCCCGCCAGCAGCTCCTTGTGCAGCTGCTCGAGCGCATCCACGCCGCGTTCGGCATCCTTCGCCATGCGGCGGCGGCGCTCCACCTGCGGGTCGGCGGCGGCGAGCGCGACGAGCATCTCCACCGAAGGGGGTACCATTCCGGCCGCACCATTGACCTGCGGCTGCGCGCCCACGCGCGCGGCATCCTCGGCCGCGAGCGGAAACCCCGGCTCGGCCTTGGGCAGCGCGGCCAAAAGGCTGCGTACCAGCATCGGTGACAGGCCTTCGATACGCACGAAATTAACCTTCCTTCGGCCGCAGCGGCCATTCTTCATTCTATAAAGGAAACACGGCCGTTTCCACTCAGCCCGAGGGTTTAATGCTGCGCTTCGCTGCACCGTTCCTGCTCCTTGCCGCGGCGCTCGCCGCCGCGCCGCAAGCCGCTGCGCAGACGCGCATCAAGGATGTCGTCGACGTCGAGAACGTCCGCGAGAACCAGCTCGTCGGCTATGGTCTCGTGGTCGGCCTCGCCGGTACCGGCGACCGCATCCGCAACGTGCCCTTCACCGAGGAATCGATGCAGGCGATGCTCGAGCGGATGGGTGTCAACGTGCGCGGTGCGCAGATGCGCACGCAGAACGTCGCCGCCGTCTCGATCACCGCCACCATGCCGCCCTTCGCACGCTCGGGCTCGCGGATCGACGTGCAGGTCTCGGCGCTCGGCGACGCGACCAGCCTCCAGGGGGGCACGCTGATCGCCTCGTCGCTGCGCGCGCTGGACGGCGAGATCTATGCCGTGGCGCAGGGCCCGGTCGCGGTCTCGGGCTTCAAGGGTCAGGGCCAGGCTGCGAGCGTGAGCCGCGGCGTCACCACTTCGGCGCGCATCGCCGGCGGCGCGATCATCGAGCGCGAAGTCCCCTATGCGCTGCGCTCGGCCTCCAGCCTCAAGCTCGCGCTCAAGAACCCGGATTTCGCCACTGCCGACCGGATCGCCCGCGCGATCAACGGCAGGTTCTCGGGCTCGGCCACGGTGCTCGATCCGGCGACGGTGGAAGTCTCGCCCGGCGCCGGCGCCGCCAGCCTGATCGACCTTGTCACGCAGATCGGCGAGCTGGAGATCAAGGTCGACCAGCCCGCGCGCGTGGTGATCAACGAAGCCTCGGGCACCGTCGTCATGAACAGCGACGTGCGGATCACGCCCGTCGCGATCGCGCAGGGCGGGCTGACCATCACTGTCTCCGAAGCCCCGCAAGTCTCGCAGCCCGCACCGCTCTCGCAGGGCCAGACCACTGTCGTGCCGCGCACCCAGGTGCAGGTCGACGACGGCAACGGCGCGCACCTCGCGATGGTCAGCGGCGCCTCGCTCCAGTCGCTGGTCAGCGGGCTCAACACGCTCGGCGTCTCGCCGCGCGACCTGATCACCATTCTTCAGGCCGTGAAGAGCGCCGGCGCGCTCCAGGCCGAAATCGAGGTCCAGTGATGGGCGATATCGCCCCCCTCTCCCCGGTCACGCCCGAAAAGCCGCTGCCGAAGGTCAACCCGAAGCAGGCCGAGACCGCGAAGAACTTCGAGGCCGTCTTCCTCGGCCAGATGACCCAGATGATGCTCGAGAGTGTCGAGCAGGACGGCGAATTCTCCGGCGGCCACGGCGAGGAGATGTTCCGCGGCGTGCTCGCGGAAAAGCTCGGCACCGAAATCGCCCGGCGCGGCGGCGTGGGCCTCGCCCCGGTCGTGCTCGATCAGATCCTCAAGATGCAGCAAGGACAATAATGACCGCGCACCTCATCGACGCCATGGTTTCGCTCACTTCGCTGATGGAAGAGGAGACCGAGAAGCTCGCGCGCACTCCGCATGTCCCCGAACTCGGCGAGATCGCATCGGCCAAGCTGCGCCTTACCGGCCGGATCGAGGCCGAGTTCGCGCGGCTCAAGCGCGGCGGCGAGGATTGGGTGCAGGCGCTCGATGCCGAGACGCGCGAGCAGCTCACCGAAGCGAGCCGCCACCTGCGCGACGCCTCGGCGGTGAACCAGGAAATCCTGTCGCGTCAGATAGAGCTTTCCTCGGACATGATGGCCGCGATCGCCGCCGAGGCCCAGCGCCTCACCGGCGCCCGCAGCGCCACCTATGGCGCATGCGGCGGCCTCGCTGGTTCCGACGCACCGGCGCCGATTTCGGTGAACGCGCGGCTCTGAGTTCCACGAGAACCCCTTCCCGCCAGATCGAAAGGCCGCACGGATCGTTCCGGCGGCCTTTCCTCTATGTGCGCTGCGGGGGTGAGCAGCTCGTCGCGGGGCCGGCGACTGCTGTTTCCGGCCGTTCGTACGACACCTCAGCACCACCTCGCCGTCTTCCTTGACCAAATCCGCTGCGAGCGGCCGGTGGCCCGTATCAGCGCCAGCGTGTTGCGCGAGGTCCCGCAGGCGGGATTGTAATAGATGGTCACTCATGCACAGCAGCCCGACTTCGCGGCCGGCATGACCGGAACGCAGCAGCTGTTTCCGGCGGCGTTGACGGACAGTGCATCGAGCGCGGGGCTGTCGCCGTAAACGACAGCCTCGCCGTTGGTGAAGAAGGTTTCCCACACCACCCCGTCGGGATCGGCGATCCAGCTCTTTTCGGATTTGGCGTAGCAGCAGGTGGTGGCGCCTTCCTCCAGCACCGGGCGGTCTGCGGCCTTCAGCCGGCCATAGACCTCGGCAAGCTCCGCATCGCTTTCCACCTGGATGCCCAGGTGCTCGATGCCCTTGCCCGCGTGGTGACCCGAAGAGATGGCGAAGTTCACGCGGGGATCCTCGAGCATCCATTTGGCATAATCGCTTTTCACGACGCTCGGCGACGCGCCGAACAGGGTCGAATAGAAGGAGACCGACCGCTCGAGGTTCTCGACACCGACGTGCACGTGCAGACGCTTCATGCGGACTTCCTTTCAGTCTGGGCGGGTTCGACTGCGCAACCGGGCGTGGCGCCGCAATCGGCATCGGCGCAGCAATTCTCCATCAGGTAGCCGAGGAGATCGTTCATCGCGGCATAGTCGGCGCGGTAGATGATGGATCGGTGCCGCCGCTCCTGCCGCACCAGCCCGGCCTTGCTCAGTTGCGCAAGGTGAAAGGAGAGCGAGGAGTTCGGGACACCCAGCGCCTCAGCGATGGCTCCGGCGGGCATCCCGCCTTCGCCCGCCTGAACGAGCATCCGGAACAACGCCAGCCGATGCTCTTGCGCCAGTGCCCCAAGGGCGGAGACTGCCGAGATTGAATCCATCCGCGCCTCGATTCGATATATATCGAAATGAAGCATGGAGCATCGGCAGTCAATTCATTTCCACGATTGCCGAAATGAACTTCTGCCAAGCGGCAGGCGCGGGTCGGAGAGGCGCCGCGGGCGCACCCTGCCATGCCTTGCAAAATAGGATTTCGCCTGCTTGGCTGGTGTTCCGCCGACGTCGGCGGCCGCTCTTTGAACCGTCGGAGCCTTTGGACAGAACCGTTGCGCTGCGCCGATCGTGTCGCGCTCGCGGCCCCACACCACCGAGAAAACCACGGGGGAGGGTGTAATCTTTGTAATCTTCCGGCGGAGACCTGGCACCGGGTGCAGGTGCCGCTGCAGGAAATTACCTTACGCGTAATTGCAACTTTATTGCCGAAAACGCGGGAAAAGTGCGAAGTTAGCCGCCGCGATGACGGCGAACCCGTCAGCCGCGGCCGCTGGTCGCCGTCTTCATCAGCGACATCTGCTTGTGATACAGGTTGGTCATCGCGGCGAAGTCAGCCTGGATCTGGCCCATCTTGAGCAGCT
>DATLJJ010000346.1:0-4678 GCA_035538975.1 Sphingomonas sp.
AAATCCGCAGAGATATCGACGTCCGATGACGGGCGCTTTCTGCCAGTCCGCTTCTGGCCTCGACTTCCCGCGCGCGAATGACCGAGAGCGGGTGGTTACCTGCCTTTAGGGGCCGTGATCAGACCCCGCCCCCAAAAAGCATGAGGCACCAGGCCAAGGGTAAAAGCGATGCCCCCGCACAGACCGCCAAGAGTGTTGCCCCTCCTCGCGTGCGGTTGAACACTAAAGTTATAACCAGAAGAAAACAAAGGGCCGCAATGGGAACGACCAGGTAGAGGGTAGTTTGTCCAGAGTTTGGGTAACCGTCCACATTCTGGCTGCGGATACTCTGATAGGCTGTCACGCCAGCAAAAGTCAGCAATCCCCATAGCCCCAAAGCGATAGCGGCCAGCGAATTTGCGAGCTTCATTGCTGAATGCTACGCGCCATCGACAACGGCCGCAATCGGGGCGTTAGCCGACAGGCCGCCTTTTATGAATCTGCGACCTAGCCCCGCGGCTGCGCGTCCAGGAACGACTCGACTGCCCTCAGATCCACCTTCTTGTCGACATAGGTCTGACCGATGCCGCGGGCGAGGAGGAAGGGCAGGGTGCCGGCGGCCATCTTCTTGTCGTGGAGCATGTGCTCGACCAGCCGCGCGCCCGAGGCGGTGATGCCCGCGGCCTTCAGTCCGTCGGGCAGGCCGATGGCGCGCAGGTGTGCGGCGACGCGCTCGGCGTCCTGACCGGGGCAGATGCCCTGCTCGGCCGAGAAGGCGTAGGCGAGCGCCATGCCCGCGGCAACGCCCTCGCCGTGGAGCAGTCTGTCGGAGAAGCCCGTTTCCGCCTCGAGCGCGTGGCCGAAGGTGTGGCCGAGGTTGAGTAGCGCACGCTTGCCGGTGGTTTCGCGCTCGTCCTCGGTGACGATGCGCGCCTTGGCGGCCACCGAATGGGCGATGGCGTACTCGCGAGCCTGCGCGTCGCCCGCGAGCAGCGCGGCGGCGCTGGCCTCGCACCATTCGAAGAAGGCGAAATCGTCGATGAGGCCGTATTTCACGACTTCGGCATAGCCGGCCCGCAGCTCGCGCGGGGGGAGGGTGTCGAGCACCTGCGGGTCGATCAGCACCGTCGCGGGCTGGTGGAAGGCACCGATCAGGTTCTTGCCGGCGCGGCTGTTGATCGCCGTCTTGCCGCCGACCGAACTGTCGACCTGGGCGAGCAGCGTGGTGGGAATCTGTACGAAGTTGCAGCCGCGCTTGAGGATCGAGGTGGCGAAGCCGACGAGGTCGCCGATCACGCCGCCGCCGAGCGCGATGACATGGTCGCTGCGTTCGACGCCCAGCTCGAGCAGCCGATCGGTGAGCTTCTCGAGCTGGCCCCAGCTCTTGGTGCCCTCGCCGGGCGGAAGCACGATCGCCTCGCTGGCGATTCCGGCGGCGCTCAGGCTCGCCTGCAGCGTGGCGAGGGGGCCGCGCAGATGCTCGTCGGTGACGATCGGCATCGACCGCCCCCTGGCGAGCGGCGCAAGTGCCTCGCCGGCGCGGGCGAGCAGCCCGGCCTCGATGCGCACGTCATAGCTGCGGTCGCCGAGCGCGACGGGAACGGTCGTCATGTTCTGGGGATCACTGGTGAAGGGCCTTCAGGATTTCGTCGACGGTGGCGTCGTGCGGGGCGGCGATGCTCTGCACCCGGATCGGCGCTAGCGCATAATAGGGATTCCGGATTGCGGCGAGCTCGGTGAGGATATCCTCGGGATCGCGGCCGCGCAGCAGCGGGCGGGTGTCGCGGCGGCGCACCCTGTCGGCGAGCACCGAGGGTTCGGCGTCGAGCCACACCGCCAGCGCCTGATCGAGGATCAGCCCGCGGGTCTCTTCATTGAGGAAGGCGCCGCCCCCGGTGGCGATCACCTTGGGCCGCCCGTCGATCAACCGCGCGATCACGCGCCGCTCGCCGTCCCGGAAATAGGGCTCGCCGAACCGCTCGAAGATGTCCGAGATGGTCATGCCCGCCGCGCGCTCGATCTCGTGATCGGCGTCGACGAACGGCAGCCGCATGCGCTGCGCCAGCCGCCGGCCGACCGTGGTCTTGCCGGCGCCCATCAGCCCGATCAGCACAATCGGCTTGCCCGTCCAGGCCTCTGCGCTTGCTTGCATTTGTAACATCCCGCTGGGGGCTATACAGCGACGCCGGGTCTCGGGCAAAAGGCCCGCCGCAAATCATTTCTTTGGACTAGCCCCATGTCGCGTTCGCTCCTTGCGCTGATTGTCGTCATCGTGCTGCTGGTGGGAGGGCTGGTGTACCTCTCGACGCGCACCACGGGTACGGAACCCGTCCGCATGGAGAAGGTGGTCCCGCTTGATAACCTCACGAACTAAGCGTTCGCGGATCGGCCTGGGCCTGTTGCTCCTCGCCGGCGTTTCGATGCCGGCGCTGGGGCAGGACACGCCCGAATCGCTGCTGCCGCCCGGATTCGACGAGCCCACGCCCGCACCGGCGCCTGCTCCCGCGCCCGGGCCTGCGCGTCCGGCCGAGCCCGGCGCCCCCGCGCCGATCGTCCAGCCGCTTCCGGTGCCCGGGAACACGGTCGAGATCGGGAACCTGACACTGCCAGCCGACGGCAATTTGACGGCGGCGGAGGAAGTGGTCGACCTCGCCAAATACGAGCTTCCCGAGTTCGCGCGCCATTCGCTTGCGCGCACCGGCGTGCGCGTCGCGGGCAATCCGGCGTTCCCCGCCGATTCGCTGGGACGTACCGACGGCCGCTTCCTCACCACGCTGATGCGCCGGCTCGATGCGCCGGTGGCCTCGCGCTGGGCCTCGATCGCACTGCGCCGTGCGCTGATGTCGCCGCTGGACACGCCCGCCAACGTCAACGGTGCCGATTTCGCCGCCGAGCGCGCCTGGGTGCTGCTGCGCATGGGCGAGGCGCTGGCTGCGCGCGCGGTGGTCAACGACGTCGACCTCGACAACTACACGACGACGATGTTCCAGGTCGCGATGCAGGCTTCGCTCGCGACCGCCGATCCGGCGGGGCTCTGCCCGATGGCCGACAAGGCAGCCGAGGCGATTCACCAGCGCGGCTGGGCGCTCGCCAGGGCGATGTGCGCGGGACTCGCCGGCCGTCCGAACGAGGCGGGGCAGCTCTTCACCCAGGCGCGCTGGGGCACCAGCCCGGGCGATATCGACAGCCTGCTCGCCGAGAAGGTGCTGGGCACCGGCGCGCAGGGGCGTCGCGCCGTGACCGTCGAATGGGCAGGCGTGGGGCAGCTCACTGCCTGGCGCTGGGGGCTCGCCACCGCGACGGGAGTCGAGGTGCCGGCCGACCTGTATCGCACCGCCGGCCCGCAGGTCCGCTACTGGCAGGCCGTCGCGCCCAACATCGACGCAGCGGCGCGCGTGCCCGCGGCGGAGCTGGCGGCGAGCGCGGGTGTCTTCTCCAGCGCCGGGCTGGTCGACCTCTACAGCGAGATCGAGCAGGAGAGCGATTCGGGCCCGACGGCCGCAGTCGCGCGCGACCTGCGCACTGCCTTTAGCGCGGGGGACGTTCCGGGCCGGCTCCGCGCGATCCGTTCGCTTTGGGATGGCGCGGAGACTGCGCGCACCCGCTATGCGCGGCTGATCCTGACTGCGCGCGCGGCATCGTGGATTCCCGCCGGGCAGGATGTCGACGAGGCCGACCAGCTCATCGCCTCGATGCTGACCGCCGGCTATGACCGTGCGGCGATGGAATGGCGCCCGGTGGTGAAGCGTGGCGGCCAGGGCTGGGCGTTGCTCGCGCTCGCGGATCCTTCGGACGGCGGCCGCATCGCCTATGGCGATTTCAGCAGCTATTCGGACGAAATCGGCGGGCGGAAGGCGCAGCTCCTGCTCGCCGGGCTTGCGGGACTCGGCCGGCTCGACCCCGGTGACGCGCAACGCGGCGCGCAGGCAGTGGACGTCCAGATCGGCGGCGCCAATGCCTGGACGCAGGCGATCGACGCCGCGGGCCAGCGCGGCGACGCCGCCACGGTGGCGCTGCTCGCCGCGGTCGGCATGCAGTCGACGAGCTGGGAGCGCGTGACGCCCGAGGCGCTGTTCCACATCGTCGCGGCGATGCGCGCGGCGGGACTGGGCGACTATGCGCGGATGATCGCCGTCGAGGCGATCACGCGGGCTTGAACGGGCTCGAAGCCAGATCCCACGATGCTGCGCTGATCGAGCGCTTTCTCGAGATGATGCGCGCGGAGGCAGGTGCTGCCGCGAACACCATCGCTGCCTATGGCACCGACCTGCGGCTTGCTTCCGGGACGCTGGGCGGCCGGCTGGGGGAGGCGGGCGCCGCCGATCTCGAGCGGTTGGGTGCCGAATGGCAGCCGCTGTCGCGCGCGACGGTGGCGCGCAAATCGGCAGCGCTCCGGCGCTTCTTCGCCTTCCTTGCCGACGAAGGGCTGCGCAAGGACGATCCCGGCGCCGCGCTGCCGCGGCCGGGAACCGCACGCGCGCTGCCCAAGGTGCTGAGCACCGCCGACGTCGACCGGCTGTTCGAGGCGATCGCCGCGCGAATCGCGCGCGTGCCGGCCGATCCGCTCGACCTGCGGCTCTCGGCGCTGATCGAGCTGCTCTACGGATCGGGGCTGCGCGCGACCGAGCTGGTCTCGCTGCCGCGCAACGCCGTGGCCCCCGACCGGCCCTATCTGATCCTGAAGGGCAAGGGCGGGCGC
>DATLJJ010000347.1:0-4308 GCA_035538975.1 Sphingomonas sp.
CTGCTCGATCGGCACGCGCAGGTCCACTTCGACGCCATGGGCGGGATAGCGCCGCTCGACCTTGCAGCTGCCGATCAGCCCCATGTCGATCAGTCGGGTGCCGAATCCGGTGTGCGTCGGCGGCGTGACGCGCGGCCCGCCATGCTCGCGCCAGCACAGCACCAGTTCCTCGCCGCGGGGCCCGGGGTCGCGGTGCCACTGGAGGTGGACACGCCCCTCAGGCACCGAGAGCGCGCCATATTTGGAAGCGTTGGTGGCGAGCTCGTGAAGGATCAGCGAGAGCCGCAGCGCGGCCGATGGCCCCAGAGCGATCTCCGGGCCCTCAAGGTCGAAACGGTCACCATGCATCGCGAGCAGCTGGTCGGATAGCTCACCCAGGCACGCGCTCTCCCAGCCTCCCCGGGCAAGCGCCTCGTGCGCCCGGCCCATTGCGACGATGCGCTTCTCGAAGGTCTCCACCGCTTCGCGCTCGCTGACGCCCTCCAGCGTCCGCCTGGCGAGCGACTGGACCATCGCCATGGTGTTCTTGAGCCGGTGCGCGAGCTCCTCGCGGAGCACTTCGCTCTCGCGCCGCGCGCGAACGCTTTCGGTGGTCTCGACCACCGTGTCGATCATTCCGCCGACGCTCCCGTCGGCCATGCGCACCGGCGAGTAGCAGAAGGTGAACCAGGCCTTGTCGCGGCTTGCGGTCCGGCGGTCTTCGACCTCCAGTTCCTCGACGAAGGTCGCATGACCTTCCATCGCGCGCGCGACCATCGGCTCCATCGTCGGCCAGGCCTCGGGCCAAAGCGTATCGAAGCTCCGGCCGAGCGATGCGGCCCTGTCGGGCAGGATCGGCAGGATCGCGTCGTTCGGGATGGTGACGAGCCCGGGGCCCCAGACGAGCGCCATCGGGAAATGCGATTCGAGCACGAGCGCGGCCGCCGTCTTGAGCTCGGGCGGCCAGCCATCGCAGGGGCCAAGCGGAGTCGTCGCCCAGTCGAAGGCGCGAACCGCTTCGCCCATCGTTCCGCCACCTGGCGCGAGCTGCGTCATGGCTGCCCCTGTTTGTTGGCGGCAATCAGCCCCCAACCCGTTGAGTTTTATACCCCTTGGAACCCCATGCATAGGGGCTCCGCCGGGCGCGGGCACTAACCTGGATTGGGACCCGTGCAGCGTGATCTTTGTTGCGTCGCGGCACCGGGAGCGCCAAGGGAGAGGCGCACATGGCCGCACATCCCTTCTCCGTTCCCAACTTCCGCGCTTACTGGGTGGCTCGCCTTGCTGCGACGCTGGGGCAGATGGCGATGGTCATCGTCATCGGATGGCAGGTCTACGACCTCGCGCGCCAATCGATGGGTATCAAGGCCGCCGCCTTTCAGCTCGGTCTGATCGGCGTCGCC
This sequence comes from Sphingomonas sp., assembly GCA_035538975.1. GTDB lineage: Bacteria > Pseudomonadota > Alphaproteobacteria > Sphingomonadales > Sphingomonadaceae > Sphingomonas. The sequence goes on from DATLJJ010000347.1 coordinate 1,383, forward strand.
CAGTTCCTGCCGCTGCTTGCCCTTTCGCTCGTCGCCGGCTGGGTAGCCGACCGTATCGACCGGCGCTGGATCGCACGCGCCGCGGTCGCGCTCGAGGCATTCTGCGCACTCAGCCTCGCCTGGCTCACCTGGACGGGCGCCGTCAGCCTGCCCTGGCTGTTCGGCATCGCCGCGCTGCTCGGCGTCGCGCGCGCCTTCGCCAGCCCCGCGCTCCAGGCGCTGTCGCCCAATCTTGTGCCCAAGGAGATCCTGCCGACTGCGATCGCGCTCAGCTCGCTTGCATGGCAGGGTGGCACCGTGATCGGTCCGGCAATAGGCGGCTATCTCTATGCCGCGGCGGACTGGCTGCCTTACGCCGTCTCGGCCGGGCTCTTCCTGCTCTCGCTGACGATGCTGCTGCTGATCACACCCGTGCCGCGCAGCGCCGCCAAATTCCCGGGAAATCCCTGGTCACAGATGGTCGACGGGCTGCGCTATGTCCGGAGCAACCGGCTGGTGCTCGGTGCGATCTCGCTCGACCTGTTCGCGGTGCTGCTCGGCGGCGCGACGGCGATGCTGCCGGTCTATGCCCGCGACATCCTCCAGGTCGGCGCCGAAGGCCTCGGCCATCTCCGCGCCGCGCCCGCCGTGGGCGCAGTGGCGATCGCGGCGATCTTCTCCTTCCGCCCGCTCAAGCGCGATGTAGGCCTGAAGATGCTGTTCGCCGTGGCCGGCTTCGGAGTCGCCACGGTGGTGTTCGGCGCATCGGCGCCGCTGCTGACGCCGATATTCGGCCCCGCCGCGGTGGGGCACGACCTCGCGCCGGCGGTGCTGCTGTCGCTCGTCGCGCTGTTCGTGCTCGGCGCGGCGGACATGGTCTCGGTCTACGTCCGCCAGTCGCTGATCCAGCTCTACACGCCCGACGAGATGCGCGGCCGGGTGGGTGCGGTCTCGACACTGTTCGTCTCGGGCTCGAACGAGCTTGGGGAGGCGGAATCGGGCTTTCTCGCCGCGCTGATCGGGCCCGTCGCGGCGGTTATCGGCGGTGGAATCGGCGCGATCCTTGTCACGGCGCTATGGGCCAAGCTATTCCCCGAACTCAGGCAGGCTCGCACCTTCGATCCTCCGGCCACACTCGAATTCACGCCAAAGGAGACTTCGACATGAAGGCCAATACGATCCTCGAGACGATCGGCGACACGCCGCACATCCGCGTGCAGAAGCTGTTTCCGGGCGCCGAGGTGTGGATCAAGTCCGAGCGCTCCAATCCCGGCGGGTCGATCAAGGACCGCATCGCACTGGCGATGGTCGAGGCGGCCGAGGCTTCGGGCGATCTCAAGCCGGGCGGCACGATCGTCGAGCCGACCAGCGGCAACACCGGCGTGGGCCTTGCGATGGTCGCCGCGGTCAAGGGCTACAAGCTGATCCTGGTAATGCCGGAGAGCATGAGCCTCGAGCGCCGCCGCCTGATGCTCGCCTATGGCGCGACCTTCGACCTGACGCCGCGCGAGAAGGGCATGAAGGGCGCGATCGAGCGGGCGATGGAGATCGTCGACTCGACTCCCGGCGCCTGGATGCCGCAGCAGTTCGAGAATCCGGCGAACATCGACGTGCACGTCCGCACCACCGCGGAGGAGATCTTCCGCGACTTCCAGGACGCGCCGATCGACGTGCTGATCACCGGCGTAGGAACCGGCGGGCACATCACCGGGGTGGCGCAGGTGCTCAAGCAGCGCTGGCCCAACCTCAAGGTCTATGCCGTCGAGCCCGAGCTCTCGCCGGTGATTTCGGGCGGGCAGCCGGGGCCGCATCCGATCCAGGGGCTCGCCGCGGGCTTCATCCCGAAGAACCTCCACACCGATCTGCTCGACGGCGTGATCCAGGTGAGCGCGGACGCTTCCAAGGAGATGGCACGCCGCGCCGCGCGCGAGGAAGGCATGCTCGTCGGGATCAGCTCCGGCGCCGCGCTCGCCGCCATCCAGCAGAAGCTTCCCGACCTGCCCGCGGGCACGCGCGTGCTCGGGTTCAACTATGACACCGGCGAGCGCTACCTGAGCGTTCCGGACTTCCTGCCGGAGAGCTGATCGCTTCGATCAGACTGGGCTGATCCCGCCGTTGCGGCCGTCCAGCGCCGCAACGGTTCCCAGATGGACGCTTCTGCGTTATGGGCGGCGACCGCCATGGAGCCGCCCTTGCCCTTCTGCAGTGCCCGTTCCTCCCGCGCCCGGCGCCGCGTCGCACGGCCGGACTGAGAGCCAATCGACACCATGTTGATGCAAGCGCCCCAAGCCGAAGTGCTCGCCCCTGCGCCCGAGCCGCGCCGCGGGCTGGTGCTGCGCCTGATCCTGGGCGTCATCGCGCTTGCGGCGATCGTGGTTCCCGCGCTGATCGTCATCAACGCGCCGCGGCCCGTGGTGCACAAGCGCCCGCCGATCGTGATCTCCAAGCGGGTGGTGCCCAAGGCAGAGCTGCCGCCGGTCGAGCCGGTCAAGCTTCAGGAAGTGGCGCCCGAGGACGCGCGTGCGATCAACGCGGCGATCCCCTTCTCCACCGCGCCCAACCCCGCGGCGCGTGCCTTTCGCCTCTATGGCGCCGCCGACAGCCAGGCGCGGGCGGTCGATTGTCTTGCCGCCGCCGTCTACTACGAAGCGGGCGACGACACGACGGGGCAGCGTGCCGTGGCGCAGGTCGTCATCAACCGCGTCCGCCATCCGGCCTTCCCCAAGACCGTGTGCGGCGTCGTCTTCCAGGGATCGGAGCGCAGCACGGGCTGCCAGTTCACGTTCACCTGCGACGGCGCGATGCTGCGCTACAAACCGAGCGCCGCCGCCTGGCAACGCGCGCGCGACGTGGCGAGGCTGGCCCTCAACGGCACGGTCTACAAGGCCGTGGGTCACGCGACTCACTATCACACCGACTGGGTGGTGCCCTATTGGAGCTCGAGCCT
>DATLJJ010000348.1:0-9998 GCA_035538975.1 Sphingomonas sp.
CGCCGCCGCGCTCACCGTGCCGCGCGAGGGCAAGCCCGACGTGCATGCCGAGGCGCCGCTGCCGGTGCGCTTCCATAACGCGGGCTTCGGTGCCGAGCCCGGGGCCGATCATGGCTGAGATCCCCGAGGAGGCGATCATCGAGGAGAAGTTCCTCGCCGCCTCGGGTCCGGGCGGGCAGAACGTCAACAAGGTCGCGACCGCGGTGCAGCTGCGCGTCGACGTGTTCCGGCTGGGGCTGCCGCCCTATGCCTATCAGCAGCTCAAGGTGCTGGCGGGCAGCAAGCTCACGTCGAACGGCGAGCTGGTGATCACCGCGCGCAAGTTCCGTACGCAGGACGCCAATCGCCAGGACGCCCGCGAGCGACTCGCGGAGCTGATAGACAAGGCGCACGAGCGCCAGGCCCGACGCGTGAAGACCAAACCGAGCAAGGCTGCCAAGGCGAGGCGAGTCGACGAAAAGAAGGGCCGGAGCCAGATCAAGGCCGGACGAGGCAAGGTGCGGCTCGACTGAGCGCCCGCGGAAGTTGACCAAGTTTCGCGCAATGCGCCGCATCTCGTAATATTCTTGCGCGTTCGGTCCCGTGGCGCGCGACAGCCGGTCGGCTCGCGCGGGGAAGTCGCGACGAGTTCAGACGACTTCAAAGAGCGTGCCGACCCGAGGACGGCAAGGCGAACTGAGCAAGCGAAATCCTATTTTGCAAGGGCATCCGCTGAAGCCCCTCCCCTTCGCACCATGCCGCGCCTACATCGCTCGCCATGTACGCCTTCGACATCACTGCCGACAGCAAGTCGGACCTCTACCGCGAGCTTGCCGCCGCGCTCGATTCGCTCACCGCCGGCGAGCCCGACGGCATCGCCAACATGGCGAACGTCGCCGCGCTGATCTGGCAGGTGCTGCCCGATCTCAACTGGGCCGGCTTCTACCGCAACGTCGGGGGCGAGCTGGTGCTCGGGCCGTTTCAGGGCAAGGCGGCGTGCATCCGCATCCCGTTCGGCAAGGGCGTGTGCGGCGCCGCCGCGGCGAGCCGGGAGACGCAGCTCGTCGAGGACGTGCACGCCTTCCCCGGCCATATCGCCTGCGACGCGGCGAGCCGGTCCGAGCTGGTGGTGCCCATCGTGCACCAGGGCGAGCTGCTAGGGGTGCTCGACCTCGACAGCCCCTCGCCCGCGCGCTTCGACGCTGGCGACGCGGCCGGATGCGAGGCACTGATGCGCATCCTCGCGCCGCGCATCGCCCAGGCCGACCCCCGCTGACCCGGATCGGGACGGATCGCCGAGTCTTCGCGGTACCTCGAATCGGTGCAGGGGCCTAGATTTCCCACTTCGGAACGGGAGCGGGGAATCGAGATGCGCAAGCTATGGCTGGCGGCGCCGCTGGGCGCCGGTTTGATATTTGCAGCGACGCCGGCTGCGGCACAGCAGGTATGGCAGAACGGGCGATGGGTGGTGCTGCCGCCGCCCAGCCAGCCGGTGGTGATGCCGGTCAAGCCGCACAATTGGGGTCCGATGGTCAACGGGCGCTGGGAAGCCGGCTATCGCGCGCCCGGCGGCTGGGCAGCCTATCGCCGGCTCGACCGCGGAGCGGAGCTGCCGGAGTTCTGGCGCGGTTATCGCGTCCCCAACTATCTGGCGCTGGGGCTCGCCGCGCCGCCGCAGGGCTATAGCTGGGTGCGCTATTATGACGACGCGGTGCTCGTCGATACCCGCGGACGCGTGTGGAATTCGGTGGGTGGCGTCGCCTGGACCGGCGTGGCGCCTGCGTTAATCCAGACGGTAACGCTTCCGGTGGACAGCGCCGTTCTGACCACGCAGGCCGGCGCCTCCTATCCGCGGCCCGGGACGGCGAACCTCAACCAGTCGCGGCCGCCAGCCGCCCAGCCGCTGCCGCAGACGGCCGCGCCTGCCGTGGTGCAGGCCGCACCGGCAGTGCAGGCCGCCGCGGTCGCGGTCGCACCGGTGACGGTGCAGACCGCACCCGTGGCGAGTGCCCCGGCAGCGGTGGTGCAAACGGCGCCGGTTGCAGCCGCGCCTGCCGCGCCGGCCGCGCAGACCATGGTGGCGATGCAGCCGGTGCCGATGGTCGTCCAGACCTTGCCCGTCGCGATGCAGGTCGCGCCCGGCGCGGTGCAGGCCATGCCGCAGGGCAATGTCCAGGCCTATAGCTCGGGTGGCGTGACGGTGATCGTGATCAACCCGGCGCCCGTGGTGACGACGCGAGTGGTGCGGGAGACGCGCTGAGGGCTCCGACGGGCGGCGACCTTTGCTGTACTCCGCCAGTCGCGAACCGGGCGATACCGGGCGCCGGCCTTCGCCGGGTACGGCCAGACGGGCCTCGGCTATCGCCGTCCGCCGAAGGTCACCAGACTCTCCGACCCGTCCACAGCGAGCGCGGAGACGCCGACGAAGTGATCGTCGACGATCACGCCCTTGAGCACCGCCTCGGTGCCCTGCACGTCGAGATGATCGGTCCAGTCCTGCGCATCGGCGCGGCGCCAGTGGACGCGGTAGCCCGCGGCGCCGGGCACCGCTGACCATTTGACCGTCGTATCGGTAGCGAGCGCGCCGGCGATGGTCACGCTTGCCGGCGCCGCGGGCGCCCTGGCCAGCCGGCGGATGGTGGCGACGTTGATCGCCGTGACCTTGGCGAGATAGGCGAAGTCCATCTTGTCGACGGTGTCGCCGAAGGTCCTGCCGCCTTCGGTGCGCAGATCCTGGTGCTGCTGGTCGTAGTTCTCGACGCCGACGGTGAAGCGTACCGCGGGATAGCCGAGCTTGAGGAAGGGCGAATGGTCGCCGCCGCGGCCGAAGCGATCGGGCCGCCGCACGAGGAACGCGTCGAGCCCGCCGGGCAGCGTTCCCGCCACCCCGTCGATCGCCTTGGCGAGCGCGCGCGAGGGCCCGTCGTCCTCGCCGCCGTCTGCGCGCCGGGCGAGCTGCGCTTCGATCGCTTCCGACTCGCGGATTCCTTCGGAGAAGACGCGGACCCGATCGGCGACTCGTTCGCCGCTCTGGCCGACCGTGTTGCCGACGATGTCGTTGTTGAGCACCGCACTGACGGTCCAGCCTTTCTCCTTCGCCGTCCCGGCGAGCAGCTGCCCGCCGAACAGCCCCTGCTCCTCGCCCGAAAGCGCGGCATAGACGATCGTCGCGGCGAACTTTTCCTTCGAGAGGATCCGCGCCGCCTCGAGCACCAGCGCCACGCCCGACGCATCGTCGTTCGCGCCGGGCGCGTCGGCGGTAACGTTCATCACATCGGTGACGCGGCTGTCGATGTGGCCCATCACGATCACGACGCGCTTCGGATCGGTGCCGCGCTGGAAGCCGAGCACGTCGACCACCTCGACGCCGTTCGGCGCGCGCGCGTTGGTGAAGGTGTTGGCGATGTTCGCGACTTCGATGCAATCGCACGCGTCGCCGAGGCGCGACAGCTCGGCGCCGAACCAGCGCCGTGCCGCGCCGATGCCGCGCGTGGGGTGATCGGGGCTGGAGAGGGTGTGGCGCGTGCCGAAGCCGACGAGCCTTTCGACCGATGCCTTGAGTCGCGCCGGGTCGGGCTGCTCCTGCGCGGCGGCGGGTGCGGCGAGGAGGAGCAGCGGGAAGAGGAGGATGCGCATCGGAACCTTCAGCTCAGCCGGTCGATCGCGGCGATGTCGAGCGATCCGGGGATGATCATCACCGGCACCGAGAAGGTCCCCGCGTCCGCGCCGGTGAAATGGCTGACGAGCGGCCCCGGCGCGCCGCTGGGCGCAGCGCCCAGCACCAGCGCGGCAACTTCGGGGTTGGCGGCGATCATCTCGCGCACGACCTTTGCGCCGTCGCCCTGCCGCACCGTGATCGATGGCTTGAGCCCCGATTCGGTGAACAAAGTGCCCGCCGCGCGCGCGACCAGCGCCTCGGCACGCTCGCGTGCTTCCTCCTCGATGGTCGCCATCACGCCGCCCCACTGGACGAATTCCATCTGGGGAATCAGCGCGAGAATCTCGACATTGCCGCCGGTCTTCACCGCGCGCCGGGCGGCGAAGCGCAGCGCGATCTCCGATTCCGGGTTTTCGTCGATCACCACCAGATAGGTGCGCATGGAAGGAAATCCCCTGTTCAGGCCGTTAGCTGCCTCGCCAACGGCCTCTGCGCAAGCCCAAGCCCCTTGACCCTAGGGAATGCCGCGGCAAAGGAGGGCCATCCTCATCCCCAGGACCAAACGACGGGAACCTCCATGTCGATCGAAATCAAGATGCCGGCGCTTTCACCCACGATGGAAGAGGGCACCCTCGCCAAGTGGCTCGTCAAGGAAGGCGATACGGTGAAGTCCGGCGACCTCCTCGCCGAGATCGAGACCGACAAGGCGACGATGGAATTCGAAGCCGTCGACGAAGGCACGATCGGCAAGATCCTGGTTCCCGAAGGCACCGACAATGTGAAGGTCGGCACGGTGATCGCCGTGATCGCCGGCGAAGGCGAGGACGTCTCGGCCGCGGCGCCGGCGCCGACTCCCGCGCCCGCCCCCGCTCCGACCCCTGCAGCCGCCCCGACGCCGGCGCCTGCCGCAGCCGCGGCGCCCGCGTCGGACGGCAAGCGCGTCAAGGCCAGCCCGCTCGCGCGCCGCATCGCCGCCGAAAAGGGCGTCGACCTGTCGGCGGTCACCGGCTCGGGCCCGAGCGGCCGTATCGTCAAGGCGGATATCGAGGGCGCCCGTCCCGGCGCCGCGCCTGCCGTCCAGCCTGCCGCCGCGCCCGCTGCGGCTCCGGCACCCGCCGCTGCGCCTGCCGCGGCCGGCGAAGCCAAGCCGGTCTGGTACGACGAGAGCATCCCGCACGAGGCCGAGAAGCTCTCCAACATCCGCAAGACGATCGCGCGCCGCCTGACCGAGGCCAAGCAGACGATCCCGCACATCTATCTTACCGTCGACATCCGCCTCGACGCGCTGCTCAAGCTGCGCGGCGAGCTCAACAAGGCGCTCGAGCCGCGCGGCGTGAAGCTCTCGGTCAACGACCTGCTGATCAAGGCGCTGGGCGTGGCGCTGATCCAGAGCCCCAAGTGCAACGTCACCTATGCCGGCGACAAGCTGATCAAATACAGCCGCGCCGACGTGTCGGTGGCGGTCTCGACTCCCACGGGCCTGATCACGCCGATCATCCGCGACGCCGCGAACAAGAGCGTCTCCGCCATCTCGACCGAGATGAAGGAGCTCGCCGGCCGCGCCAAGGAAGGCAAGCTCCAGCCGCAGGAATATCAGGGCGGCACGGCCAGCATCTCGAACATGGGCATGTTCGGGATCAAGCAGTTCGACGCAGTGATCAATCCGCCGCAGGGCATGATCATGGCGATCGGCGCGGGCGAGAAGCGGCCCTATGTGATCGACGATTCGCTCCAGATCGCCACCGTGATGAGCGCGACCGGCAGCTTCGACCACCGCGCGATCGACGGCGCGGACGGCGCCGAGCTGATGAAGCTCTTCAAGGAGCTGGTCGAAGCGCCGATGGGCATGATCGCCTGAACCGGGAGCCGCGGCCATGCGCGTGCTGATCGAAGTGGTGCACATCGCGATCGGATTGATCGCGGCCTATGGGATCGCCTGGCTCGCCGCATGGTCCTACCCGCGCGCGACGGACGACATCTGGCTCGTCACCTATGTCGCGATGGTGGCCGTAGTGGCGATGGGCGTGGGGCCGATCCGCCGTGCCTATGCGATCGACCGCAAGCGGCTGGCGCGCGCCGGCAGGAAGGAAAGCCGGCATGGATGAGCGCAAGCGCCCCGAAGGCCAGCCCGCGATCCGCGTGACGACCATGCCCGCCGACGCCAATCCCTATGGCGACATCTTCGGCGGCTGGCTGATGAGCCAGATGGACATGGCCGCCGGGCTGGTCGCATCGCGCCACTCCAAGGGCCGCGCCGTTACGATCGCAGTAGAGGGGATGAAGTTCCACGCGCCGGTGGCGGTGGGCGACGAGGTGTCGGTCTATGCCGACCTCGTCCGCGTCGGCCGCACTTCGATGACGATCGACGTCGCCGCGTGGCGCCGCGCCCGCCACGCCGAGGAGAGCTGCCTGGTCACCCAGGCGCAGTTCGTCTTCGTGGCGATCGACGAGCAACGCAAGCCGCGCCCGGTTGCGGCCGAAAGCTGAGACACAAGCAGAGAGTTGGAAAGACCCAATGGCTGAATCCTATGACGTGATCGTTCTCGGCTCGGGACCCGGCGGCTATGTCGCGGCGATCCGCGCGGCGCAGCTGGGGCTCAAGACCGCGATCGTCGAGCGCGAGAATCTGGGCGGCATCTGCCTCAACTGGGGCTGCATCCCGACCAAGGCGCTGCTCCGCTCGGCCGAGATCTTCCACTATATGCAGCACGCGAAGGACTATGGCCTCGCGGCGGAGAAGATCAGTGCGGACCTGGATGCCGTGGTCAAGCGCTCGCGCGGGGTGGCCAAGCAGCTCAACCAGGGCGTCACGCACCTGATGAAGAAGAACAAGATCGCGGTCCACATGGGCACCGGCGTGATCACCGCGAAGGGCAAGCTGAGCGTCACTGCCGCGGACGGCAAGAAGACCGACCTCGAGGCGAAGAACATCATCGTCGCGACCGGCGCGCGCGCCCGCGAGCTGCCCTTCGCCAAGGCCGACGGAAAGCGCGTCTGGACCTATCGCCATGCGATGACCCCGAGCGAGATGCCGAGCAAGCTGCTGGTGATCGGCTCCGGCGCGATCGGCATCGAGTTCGCGAGCTTCTACAACGACATGGGCGCTGAAGTGACCGTGGTCGAGATGCTCGACCGGATCGTGCCGGTGGAGGACGCCGACGTCTCCGTCTTCCTCGAGAAGTCGCTCAAGAAGCAGGGCATGACGATCCTGACCAAGGCAGGCGTCGACAAGCTCGAGGTGGGCGCGAACGGCGTCAAGGCGTCGATCAAGGACAAGGACGGCAAGGTCACGACGAGCGAGTTCAGCCATGTGATCGTGGCGATCGGCATCGTCCCCAACACCGAGAACATCGGGCTCGAGACGCTGGGCGTGAAGACCGACCGCGGCCACATCGTCACCGACGGCGCGTGCAAGACCAATGTCGACGGCATCTGGGCGATCGGCGACGTCACTGCGCCGCCGTGGCTCGCGCACAAGGCCAGCCATGAGGGCGTGATCGCGGCCGAGGCGATCGCGGGCAACCACCCGCACGCGATGGACCCGCGGAACATCCCGGGCTGCACCTATTGCCACCCGCAGATCGCCAGCGTCGGCCTCACCGAGGCCAAGGCGAAGGAAGCCGGGTACGAGGTGAAGGTCGGCAACTTCCCCTTCATCGGCAACGGCAAGGCGATCGCGCTGGGCGAGGCCGAGGGCTTCATCAAGACCGTGTTCGACGCGAAGACCGGCGAACTGCTCGGCGCACACATGATCGGCGCCGAAGTGACCGAGCTGATCCAGGGCTACACCATCGGCAAGACGCTCGAGACCACCGAGGCCGAGCTGATGGAGACGGTCTTCCCGCACCCGACGCTCTCCGAGATGATGCACGAGAGCGTGCTCGGCGCCTACGGACGCGCGCTCCATATCTGAGGACGCAGCCGCAGCGCCGGTCACGCTCGAATGGCGTACCGGCGCTGCGGGGTGTCTGCTGCCGCTGACGGCGGCCGCCGCGTGCCTGTTCTTCTATTGGGCGCGCAACCCGGACGCGGTCACCGAACGCGATCTGCACGGGCGCGGCGGATGGATGCTCCAGGTCGCCAGCCAATTCGAATTCGGCGGGATTGGTTGGGCTTATCTCGCATTCGGCCTGGCCATGGCCTGGCTGGCGACCCAGTTCGCCTGGCGCTTCGCCGAGCGTGTTGCAGTGATCGCCGAGCCGCGAGGGCTGATCCTGTACGGCATGTTCGGCCGCGCCGTGCCGTGGCGCGACGTCGAGGCGGTCCGCTTCCTTCCGGGTAAGGCCCCGGTGATCGAGATCCTGCTCAAACGCCCCCGCCCCGGGCTGTTCGATCCGATCCCGCGCAAGCGGCACCGCATCGGCGGCACCGAGACCGACAACGGCGCGGGCGCGGCCTTCGCGGCTGCGGCCGAGCGCTTCCGTACCGGCGTCTCGCTCTAGGCCGGCGCTTCGCGCCGCTCTGACGCGGTCAGAGCGACCAGAGGCTCAACCCGCCGCCATCACGCTTCCAGTCGAGGCGCTCCGCCATGCCCGAACCCGCGAACGATGCCATGTCCTGCCGCATCAGCGCCAGCAGCTGCGCGCTGTCGGCTTCGACCAGCGAGGTCGCAGCGGCCCCGACGGGTGCCAGGCCTTCGTCGTAGATCTGCTGCGGGCCTTGCGGCGTGTCGGATACGGCCGGCGGGGCCGCCGGCGCAGCACCGCCGCTGACGGCCGTGTCGAACAGCGCCGGGTCGTCGGGCATGTCGAAATAGGACAGCGGGCTCGTCTCGCTTGCGCGTTGCGACAGGGTGCGGATCGCCGTCTCCAGGTCGTTGGTCAACGGCTCGGGCGCGAACATGGCGCGCTTGTCGCTCACATAGTTGCCGATGATCCTGGTGAACGACGAAGCCACCGAGTGCCCGGAGCCGGGCCGATAGGCCAGCGCCACATCGCCCACGGTGCCCGTGGTGCCGTTGGTGCGCGTGAAGCTCGCGGTCGCCAGCACGGCACTGTCGCCGATGTTGATCGCCCGGTTGGGGGCCGCAGTGCCGTTGACGCGGACCGACTTGATGCCTGCCTCGGCCAGCGTGCGGAGTTCGCCCGCGTCGCTCACGCCATTGCCATTGGCGTCGACCCAAAGCCGCAGTTCGCCGAAGCGCGCGTCGCTGGCGTCGACCTTGCCGTCGCGGTTGCTGTCGAGCCGGGCGAGGCCGGCAAGGCCGCTGAGCGCGTCCTCATCCTCTGCCGCGAGGCTGAGCTCGGCAGCGGTCGTGATCCGCCCGTCATCGTCGCGGTCGATCACCAGGAAGCCGTCGCGCTTCGAGATCCAGCCCGCATCGTCCGCGGCCCCGTCTCCGTTCATGTCGAAGCGCGAATTGGCCTTCTTGATCGAAACCAGATCGACTCCGTTGCCGTCGAGATCGAGCACGACCGGCGAAAGCATTCCGAACGTCTTGTTCGAGAAGCGAAGCGTCGCCGACGCGCCGAGCAGCCCTGCGTCGGGATCCATGTCGCCGCGCGCCTTCTTGGGACTGACGGCGATCTTGCCGCCGCTGACGTTGATCCGGAACTTGCTGTCCTTGCTGCCGAAGGAATAGTTGCGCTCGGTCAGCTCCGGAACGTTCGAGGCGGCCGAGAAATAGGTGAGCGCCGCGTCGAGGAACTGGCGCGTCGCGCCGCCGGTGGTGGTGTAGGTACCGCGGTTGAGGACCGCGACTTCGCCGAACCTGGTCGTACCCTCGACTGCAGTGCCGATCAGGTTGAGCGACTGCAGCCCGACCGTCGCGAGCGAGAGGACCTCACCCGTATCGACCGCACCGTCGCCGTCGTTGTCGCGCCAGACCTTGAAATCGGCCCAGCGCGCATCGGCCGAGGTGAGCTTGTTGTCGCCATTGCTGTCGAACGCCTTCAGGCCGGCAAGGTCGGACGTTGCGCCGGCGACATCGTCGATGAACGAGAATTCGCCTGCGTTGGTGACGGTGCCGTTGCCGTCGCGATCGAGGAACAGGAAGCCCTCGGTATTGCCGATCCAGCTGGTGTCGTCGGCCAGCCCGTCGCCGTCGAGGTCGTAGCGGGCGTCGCTGTTCTCGGCCGCGACGGTGGTCACGCCATTGCCGTCGAGGTCGAGGATGATCGGCGAGACCACCGAGGCGGTCTCTCCCCCCTTGAACACCAGCTGCTCGATGCTCGAGATCCTGTCGGTGCCGTCATTGCCGTCCACGGCGGCGGCATTGTCGACCACCCGGACGGTCCCCGAGCTCGTGACGATCGAATAGGCCGAGCGGGCGCCGAAGAAATAGGCGCGGTCGAAGCCGCCGCCGCCGCTCAGCTGGTCGTCGCCGGCGTTGCCCCAGAGGTGATCGTCGCCCCAGAGAGCG
>DATLJJ010000349.1:0-14077 GCA_035538975.1 Sphingomonas sp.
ACCGAAGCCGTCGAGAACGCATCCCGCCGCGCCCGCGCTGCGGCGGAGTAGCCTAGCCTTCGCTCACCACTGAGCTGCGCAGCTGTGCCGCGGCAAGCTCGCGGGCCTTGTCGCGCGACAGCCCCAGCGCACGGGCCATGGGGGCGCCGAGCAGCGCGTCGCCCAGCGCCATCAGGGTGAGCTGCAGCGTTTCCTCGTGGAGCGGCATCGCCTGCTCGCTGTGCCCCTCGGCGATCTCGTCGACCAGCCGATGGATGGCCTCGAGAATCGGATCGAGCGCGTCCTCGTTACCAGTGAGGATCATCCAGCTCGCCAGCGCGCCAGCCCCTTCGCGGCCGAAGGCGTCGAAGGTGAGGTCGACCACCTCGCGCGGGTCGTGGTCGCCCTCACGCGCGCGGAGCACCGCTGCGGCGATCTTGGCGACGACCGAATCGGCGATGCTCGCCGCCAGCGCCTTCTGCAGCCCCGCGGCCGAGCCGAAATGATGGAGGAGATTGGCGTGCGTCCGCCCGATCCGGGCGGCCACTGCCTTCAATGTCACTGCCTGCGGCCCCGATTCGATCAGCAGCGCCCGCGCCGCTTCGAGCGCAGCGTCGCGCGATTGTGCGGGGGAAAGGCGCTTGCGTCGGTCGGCGGACATCAATCGAAATTTGGTTGCCCCGGTGGTCGCCCTGCTGTGGCGGAAAGCGCGCACGAAAGCAAAGCCTCCCGCCGCCGTCATGGCGGGAGGCTTTGCGTTGGCCGAGGTCAGGCCGCCATCTTGCCGCGCGCCGGATCGTCGCAGCTGTCCTCGCCGGCCAGGTCGAGTTCGAACTTCGCCGTGGGCACGGCCTCACCGCGCGCGCGGCAGAAGGTCGGCGCGATCTTGCCCGTCGGCCGGAAGCCGAGCTTGCGCAGCACGCGGCCCGAGGCCGGGTTGTCGGTGAAATGCCCGGCGGTGAGCTTGCGCAGCCGCAGCGTATAGCGCGCATTGGCGATCACCGCGCGTGCCGCCTCGGTCGCATAGCCGCGGCCCCACGCTCCGGGCGTCAGCCAATAGCCGAGCTCATGGTTGCCCTCGTCGTCGCGGTGGATGCCGATGCCACCCACCAGCCGCACTGCGTCCGGGTGATGCGCATAGATCAGCATCGCCTTCTCGCCGGGCACATGGACGCGCTTCAGGAAGTCGAGCGCGTCGCCCAGCGTATAGGGCCAGGGCGCCTTGCTGAGCCTGGTCACCACCGCTTCGTGCGCGATGGCGCGCACCAGCTCGGGCGCATCCTCGGGCCATCCGGGCCGCAGGGTCAGTCTTTCGGTACGCGCGAACATGATCACTCTCCTCGTGACGGCCAGCCCCATGACGCGCCTGGATGACAGGTCGGGGACAGTGGCGGGGAGGGAGCATGAAAAAAGGGAGCCGGGGCGACCCGTCTCCCTTTTCAGCTGGTCCGTGCGGACCCGGGTCACCCTGGTGGGCAACCCGGCTGGTTGCCCGATGTTACTCGGCTGCTTCCATAATCGCGTCGACAGAGCAGAACTTGCGGCCAAGCTTGCCTTCCTTGAAGGACACGCGGCCGTCTACGAGCGCGAAAAGGGTATGGTCCTTGCCCATGCCCACGTTCACGCCCGGATAGAATTTGGTGCCGCGCTGACGCACGAGGATGTTGCCCGCGATCGCGAGCTCACCACCGAACTTCTTCACGCCGAGACGACGGCCGGCCGAATCACGACCGTTACGCGAAGAGCCGCCTGCCTTCTTATGTGCCATTGCCTATACTCCTCGAATCTCTGCTTACGCTTCCGCGGCCGGGGCTTCGGCCTCGGCGGGAGCGGCGGCCTTCTTCGCCTTGGGCGCGGCCTTCTTCTTCTCTTCCTGCGCACCGATGGCGGTGATCTTCAGGATCGTGTGCTGCTGGCGATGGCCGTTCTTCCGGCGATAGTTGTGCCGGCGGCGCTTCTTGAAGACGATGACCTTCTCGCCCTTCGCCTGCGCGATGATCTCGGCCGAGACGGTCAGCCCGTCGGTGGCCTTCAGCTCGCTGCCTTCGCCGGCGAGCAGGACGTCGCCCAGCGTGACCGTCGAACCGGCCTCGCCCTCGAGCTTCTCGACGACGATCTTGTCTCCTGCGGCAACGCGATACTGCTTGCCGCCCGTGCGCACGACTGCGAACATGGCTCTTGTCTCAACCTACAAAATGCATGTGCCCGCCAAGGATAACCCCGGCAGGAGGAAGGGCGCAGCTAAGGGAGGGAGACGCGGAAGTCAACCGAAAGCTGACGATTTCCGCAAAACTTGTGCGCTCCGTCCGGTGCGCGCGTCGGCGCTAGTGCCGATGCTCGCGCTTCAGCTCGTAGCGTCCGCCGGCATAGCGCTCGAAAAGCCCGCCGATCGCGGGATGGTCGACCGGTTCGTCGCTCTCGTCGGCCACCAGATTCTGCTGGCTGACATAGGCGATGTAGCTCGAATCGGCATTCTCGGCGAGGAGATGGTAGAAGGGCTGGTCCTTGCGCGGGCGCACGTCCTCGGGAATCGCCTCGTACCATTCGTCCGAATTGGCGAAAACCGGATCGATGTCGAAGATCACGCCGCGGAAATCGAAGAGCCGGTGCTTCACTACGTCCCCGATCGCGAAACGGGCGGTTGCCACCGGCGGCATCGGAACCCCGAGTTCGAAAGGATGCGAGGAACCTGGCAGATGTGTCATGCAACCAATCTAATGGCTGATCGCTCTCGCACAAGGACCGCTTGCGGTTGGCGAATCTGTGCGCTAATGGCCCGCCCTCATCGACCGGCGCGCCGGTCCCGGACAGGGACCAACACGCGTCATCCCCATGCGGAGAGGTGGCAGAGAGGTCGAATGCGCCGCACTCGAAATGCGGTTTACGGGCAACCGTAACGTGGGTTCGAATCCCACCCTCTCCGCCACTGGGCAGGCGACCCCATAGCGCATAGAACGCGCGGGCACGATCGCGTGCCGGAGGGGACCGCCGAATGACTCACGCCTTCATCTGCGATGCGGTACGCACGCCGATCGGCCGCTTCGGCGGGGCGCTGGCCGCGGTGCGCGCGGACGATCTTGCTGCGATACCGATCCGCGCGCTCGTCGATCGCAATCCCGGTGTCGACTGGCAGGCGGTCGACGACGCCATTCTGGGCTGCGCCAACCAGGCGGGCGAAGACAATCGCAACGTCGCTCGCATGGCGGTGCTGCTGGCGGGGCTGCCGGCGGACGTCCCCGGCTCGACCGTCAACCGGCTGTGCGGTTCGGGTCTCGACGCCATCGGTTCGGCTGCGCGCGCGATTCGCGCGGGCGACGCGCAGTTGATGATTGCGGGCGGAGTCGAGAGCATGAGCCGCGCGCCCTATGTGATGGGCAAGGCCGACGCCGCCTTCGCACGCGGCCAGAAGCTCGAGGACACGACGATCGGCTGGCGGTTCGTGAACCCGGCGATGAAGGCCGCGTACGGCGTCGATTCGATGCCCGAGACCGGCGAGAATGTCGCGCAGCAATGGGGAGTGACGCGCGAAGAGCAGGACCTTTTCGCCTTGCGCAGCCAGGAAAAGGCTGCCGCCGCCCAGGCGAGCGGTCGGCTTGCCGCCGAGATCGTGCCGGTACCGGTGCCGCAGAGGAAGGGCGATCCCGTTCCCCTCGAGACCGACGAGCATCCGCGCGCGACGAGCCTCGAGGCATTGGCACGCCTCAAACCGATCGTACGGCCGGACGGCACCGTGACCGCGGGCAACGCCTCGGGAGTCAACGACGGCGCCGCGGCGATGCTCGTGGCTTCCGAAGCGGCGGCGCGCACGCATGGGCTGACGCCGCGCGCCCGCGTCGTCGCGATGGCGGCGGCGGGCGTGGCGCCGCGCGTTATGGGCGTGGGGCCGGTCCCCGCCGCGCGCAAGCTGCTCGCGCTCGGCGGGATCACGCTGCAGCAGCTCGACGTCGTCGAGCTCAACGAGGCGTTCGCCAGCCAGGCAGTCGCAGTGCTCCGCGACCTTGGCCTCCAGCCGGACGACCCCCGCGTCAATCCCAACGGCGGCGCGATCGCGCTCGGCCATCCGCTGGGCATGTCGGGGGCGCGGATCGTGCTCACGGCAGTCGAGGAACTGCATCGCTCCGGCGGTCGCTATGCCATGGCCTTCATGTGCGTAGGCGTGGGGCAGGGGGTGGCACTGCTGCTCGAACGCGTCTGATCTTTCGAGCGCCCACATCGTCCCATTTCGCAACGCCACAAGTCCCTGAGCGGCGTGCGCCACCGGAAGCGGGAGCTGATTGCCTGCGGCGCAACGTTGCTGTCATGTTGCCGGCATAGCCACACGCATCCTTTCCGGACCGCCTCCGCGATTCGGCCAGCGACGCCCACGACCCTTCCGACGGTGAGGACTTCCCATGCCTGCGAACGTGTTCATCAACGAGATTCACTATGACAATGCCAGCACCGATGTCGGCGAGTTCATCGAAGTCGCGGGACTTGCCGGCACGAACCTCACCGGATGGACGCTGGTGCTCTACAACGGCGCGAGCAGCTCGCGCTCGAGCTATGCAACGCTCAATCTGAGCGGAACGATCGCGAACCAGGAGAATGGTTTCGGCACGATCAGCATCGCGGGTCCCGCCAGCGGCATCCAGAACGGCGATCCGGACGGCGTGGCGCTCGTCGATCCCAGCGGCACGGTCGTGCAGTTCCTCAGCTGGGGCGGCAGCTTCGTCGCGGCGAACGGCCCGGCAGCGGGGCTCACCAGCACCGATCTGGGTGTGAAGGAAGGCGCGACCACTCCGGTCGGCGCGTCGCTCGGGCTGGTCGGCAGCGGTGACGAGGCAGGCGATTTCCATTGGGCCGTGATCGGCGACGACACGCCCGGCGGCGTCAACGCCGGCCAGAGCTTCGGCGGCGTGGTCCCGCCGAGCAACGGCACGCTCAGCATCGCCGATGCGGCGACGGTCGAGGGTGACGGCGGCACACATGAGATCATGTTCACCGTCACGCGCGCGGACGGCAGTGCCGGCGCGGTCTCGGCAACCTGGACGCTCGGCTATGGCAGCGCGACCGCGGATGATTTCGGCGCCGGAATCCCGACGGGCGGAACCGTAAGCTTCGCCGACGGCGCTACCAGCGCCGAAGTGCGCATCGCAGTGCTCGGCGACACCGCGTTCGAAGGCGACGAGGCTTTCACCGTGACCCTATCCGCCCCGCAAGGCGGCGCCACGCTCGGCGATGCCTCCGCCACCGGCGCGATCATCAACGACGACGCCGCGCCGCCCGTCGCGCCGGCCAATGTCTTCATCAACGAAATCCACTACGACAATGTCGGGACCGATGCGGGCGAGGCGATTGAGATCGCGGGCGCCGCGGGCACCGATCTCAGCGGCTACAAGCTGGTCTTCTACAACGGATCAAACACGCCGGGCGCCGCTCCGGTCTACGACACGCTCACGCTCTCGGGGGTGATCGACGACGAATCCAACGGCTTCGGCGCGCTCGGCTTCACCCGCGCGGGGCTCCAGAACGGCGCTGCGGACGGCGTCGCGCTGGTTGCACCCGACGGCACGGTGATCCAGCTCCTCTCCTACGAAGGCAGTTTCACTGCTGCGGCCGGCACGCCCGCTGCCGGCCTGACGAGCACCGACATCGGCGTGTCGCAGGACCCCGCGCCCGCTGCCGGTCTGTCGCTCCAGCTCAAGGGCGCCGGTTCGAGCGCGGCCGACTTCGCCTGGACCGATTCCTCCGCCGCGAGCTTCGGCAGTCTCAACGCGGGCCAGAGCGTCCTCTCCGCCGACGGCCCCAGCCACCTGCGCATCGATGACGCGCGCGTGGCGGAAGGCGACGGTGGCACGACCAACCTCGTCTTCACCGTCCACCGCGCGGGTGGCCACGCCAACGTCGCGAGCGTCGACTATTCCGTCCTGCTGAACGGCACCGCGGACGCGGCCGACCTGGCCCCCGGCGCGACGCTCTCCGGCACGGTGAGCTTCGCCGCGGGGGAGTTCACCAAGCAGATCGTGGTGTCGGTGGCCGGCGACGCGGTCGGCGAGGGCAACGAGACCTTCTCGGTTCAGCTCGGCGTCACCACGGGCAACGTCGTGATCGACGATGCCGTCGCGACGGGCACGATCGTCAACGACGATCCGATCGAGCTCTCGATCAGCGCGATCCAGGGCGAGGGTCACGCCTCGGCCTATGCGGGCCAGGTAGTGATCACCGCGGGCATCGTCACCGCGGTCGACAGCAACGGCTTCTATCTCCAGTCGGCCGAGGGCGACGGCAATGCCGCCACCTCGGACGGCGTGTTCGTCTACACCAGCAGCGCCCCCACGGTGCACGTCGGCGACGGCATCTCGGTGCGCGGCGAAGTCACCGAGTTCGCCGGCAGCGACCAGAGCCTGACGGTGACCGAAATCACTGCCCCGGTCGTCACGGTGCTCAGCTCCGGCAATGCGCTCCCCGAAGCGGTCGTGATCGGCGCCGGCGGCCTGCTGCCCCCGTCCGAGGCGATCGATGACGATGGCCTGACCAGCTACGATCCGGCGACCGACGGAATCGACTTCTGGGAATCGCTCGAAGGGATGCGCGTCACCATCGATGCGCCGCAGGCGGTCTCCAACACCAACGAATATGGCGAGACCGATGTGGTCGCATCCCACGGCGAGGGCGCGAGCGGAGTCAACGATCGCGGCGGCATCGCCATCTCGCCGGGCGATGCGGGCGTGCCCGACTACAACCCCGAGAAGATCCAGATCGACGACGATTCGGGCGTCTTCGCCGGTTTCGCGCCGGGCTATTCGATCGGCGACCAGCTGAGCAGCGTCACGGGCATCGTCAACTATGCCTTCGACCAATATGAAGTGGTGGTCACCGAGGCAGTGACCGTCACGCAGGACAACACGCTCGTGCGCGAGCAGACCGCGCTCCACGGCGACGCGAACCATCTCTCGATCGCCACCTACAATGTCGAGAATCTCGACGCCTCCGACGGCAAGTTCGACGTGCTCGCGAGCGACATCGTCTACAACCTGCGCGCGCCGGATATCATCGCGGTGCAGGAGATCCAGGACGCCGACGGGACCGGCAGCGGCACCGACCTTTCGGGTACCGTCACCGCCCAGGGCCTGATCGACGCCATCTATGCCCAGTCGGGCCTCCACTATGCCTATGTCGAGATCGCCCCGACCAGCGCGGGCTCGACCGGCGGCGAGGGCGGCGGCAACATCCGCAACGGCTATCTCTACAACATCGACCGCGTCGATTATGTCGAGGGCAGCGCCGAGCTGATCGATGGCGCCGCCTATGCCGGCACGCGCCGCCCGCTGGTGGCGCAGTTCGCCTTCGCGGGGCAGACGATCACCACGATCAACGTCCACCTCACCTCGCGAATCGGCAGCGATCCGATGTGGGGCGACAACCAGCCCGCCAACGACGCCGGCGACGGCGCCCGCACAGCCCAGGCCGCGGGCGTGAAGGCCTATATCAATTCGCACCTCGCCGACGATCCGGCAATGAACATCGCGGTGCTCGGCGACTGGAACGGCTTCTACTTCGAGGATGCCCAGACCCAGCTCACCGATCCGGCGCAGGGCGGCGTGATGACCAACCTCAACACGCTGCTGCCCGAGGAAGAGCGCTACAGCTATATGTTCGAGGGCAACTCGCAGCAGATCGACCATATCCTGGTCACCGGCGGGCTGGTCTCGGGCGCGAGCTATGACGCGGTCCACCTCAACGCCGAGTTCGCCGGCGAGCGGCCGACCGACCACGACCCGCAGGTCGCGCTGCTGCGCCTCGGCGCCGCGCCGACTGGCCTCGCGCTCAGCAATGCCTCGGTGGACGAGAACCTGCCGGCCGGCACGGTGGTCGGCACGCTCTCGGCCAGCGATACCGCCAACGATACGCTCAGCTACGCGCTGATCGATGACGCCGGCGGCCTGTTCGTGGTGGACGCGGCGACTGGAGTGGTCACCTCCACCGCCCCGCTCAACCATGAGGCAGTGGCGAGCTATGCAATCGTCGCGCGCGTCACCGACAGCGGCGGCCTCAGCAGCGAGCGGGGCTTCACCGTCACCGTCGGCGACATCAACGAGGCCCCGGCCGCGGCGCACGATGCAGTTGCGGTCGACGAGGACGCGACCAGCGGCAATCTCTGGTCGCTGCTGCTCGGCAACGACAGCGATCCCGACGCGGGCGCAACGCTCTCGATCAGTGCAGTGGACAGCACGGGCACGCTCGGCAGCCTCGCCTTCGACAGCGCCAACCATGTGCTCCGCTATGTCGCCGATGCCGACGCCTTCGACGCGCTGGCGCCCGGCGCGACCCAGGTCGACCGCTTCACCTACGCCGTCACCGACCAGAACGGCCTCACCAGCACCGCCACGGTCGACGTCGCCGTCACCGGCGTGGCCGATGGCGTCACCCGCACCGGCACCGTACGCGCCGATACGCTCACCGGAACCGCGGGCGAGGACAGCCTCTCGGGAGGCATCGGCAACGACGTGCTGAACGGCCTCGGCGGCCACGACTTGCTCAATGGTGGCATCGGCAACGACACGCTCGACGGCGGCGACGGCAACGACGTGCTGTTCGGCGATCTGGGCAACGACACCCTGCGCGGCGGCAATGGCAACGACATCGTGTTCGGTGGGCAGGGCAACGACACGCAATGGGGCGGCGCGGGTGCCGACACCTTCCACTTCGGCCGCGTCGACGGCAACGACACTGTCGCCGACTTCGACACTGCGCTCGATCGGATCGTGCTCGACGACGGCATCGCGATCACGCGCACCAGGGTGCAAGACGTCAACCGCGACGGCGTGCTGGACCTCACGCTGACCATGAGTCCGGGCACCTCGGTGACGCTGCTCGGCGTGCATGACGCGACGCTGGTCAAGTTCGCAGCCCCCGACTACTATTCGGATCACCAGCCCGGACTCGGCGGTCTGCTCGACAGCGTAGGGGATTTCCTCGACAATCTGTTCGATCGCACGGGTTCGAAGCTGGCGGATATTGGCCACGGGTTCTGATTTGCGCGATTTTCCGAGCATGATCGAAACCGCGCCGCGCGACCAACACGGTCGCGCGGTTCGGCGTTTCAGAAGCCTCGCATGCTGAGGCCGGGGCAGGCGGAAGACACGATCCGCGCGGCGCTCGCACTCTGCCGCCGCCATTTCGTCGCGGCGGCGGTGTTCAGCGCGCTGATCAACCTGCTCTACATCGTTCCCACGCTCTACATGCTGCAAGTGTACGACCGCGTCGTGCCCACGCGCGGGCTGCAGACGCTGCTATTCCTGACGATGGTGCTGCTCTTCGCGCTCGCCACGCTGGCGCTGCTCGACCGTATTCGCGCCCGTTTGCTGGTCCGCGCCGGCGTCCAGCTAGACGCCACGCTCGCGCCGTTGATTCTCGACGCCACGCTCGGCCGCCCCGAGCTTCCCGCTGCGCGCCAGGCGCTGCGCGAGTTCGACTTGTTGCGCGGCACGCTGACCGGCGCCGGGGTACTGGCGCTATTCGATGCGCCCTGGGTTCCGATCTACATCCTCGTCTGCTTCCTCGTGCATCCGTGGATCGGTCTGGTCGCGATTCTCGGCTGCACGATCCTGCCGCTGATCGCATGGGCGAACGAGCGCGCGACGCGCAGCCGGCTCGATCGCGCGCAGGCAATCGCCAGCATGTCCTATGCCAGCCAGGACGTGCTGCTCGGCTCGGGTGACAGCATCCGCGCGCTGGGCATGCGCCGCGCGATGGTCGCGCGCCAGCTCCGCCAGCGCGAGGCGATGCTCGCGGCGCAGACCGAGGCGAGCTTCGCCTCGGGCAGCTATCTCACCGCCACCAAGTTCACGCGCCTCGCGCTCCAGTCGCTCGCGCTCGGGCTCGGCGCCATGCTGGCGGTGGACAATCTGATCTCGGGCGGCGCGATCTTCGCCTCTTCCTTCCTGATCGCACGCGCGCTCGCACCGATCGAGCAACTCGTCGGCACGTGGAAGACGATCGTTCAGGCACGGCAGAGCTACGCCAGCCTGGGTCAGCTCCTCGGCGGCGTAGCCGGTCGGAGCGCACCGACCCAGCTCCCCGCGCCGCGCGGCGCGCTGGCTGTCGAGGGCGTGACCGTGCTCAACGACACGCGCGACGGGGCGATCCTCAACGCCGTGTCGTTCCGCGTCGCGCCGGGCGAAGTGGTTGCGATCGTGGGGCCGAGCGGGGCGGGCAAGTCGACGCTCGCGCGAAGCATCGCCGGCGCGCTGCTCCCCGACCGCGGCACGGTGCGCATCGACGGCGCCGATGCGCGCGACTGGGATCCCGAGGCGCTTGCGCGGCACATCGGCTACCTGCCGCAGGATTCGGTGCTGTTCGCCGGCACCGTCGCGGAGAATATCGCGCGCTTCGCGGGTGAGCTCGGCGCCGATCGCGCGGCGATGGACGCCGCCGTGGTCGCCGCGGCGGAGAAGGTGGGAGCGGATCCCCTGATCCGGCGGCTGCCCGACGGTTACGATCACCAGCTCAAGCTCGGCGGCCGTTCGGTTTCGGCAGGGCAGGCGCAGCGCATCGCGCTCGCCCGCGCGATCTATGGCGATCCACCGCTTCTGATTCTCGACGAGCCCAACGCGCACCTCGACGCCGAAGGCGACACTGCGCTCGTCGCCGCGCTCGCCGCGCTCAAGGCCGAGGGGCGTACGATCCTGATCGTCTCGCACAAGCTCGGCATCCTGCCCGTGGTCGACAAGATTCTGGTGCTGCGCGACGGCCGCATCGAGCTCTTCGGCACGCGCGACGAAGTCCTGCCCAAGATCGCACCGCCCAACCTGCGCCGTGTGCCGCGCGCCGGCGCGGGAGACACCGCATGAACGCGCCCTTCCTCCTCCCGCCGGGCGGCGAAGGCCTGCGCGAGACGGCGCCCGCCGCTGCCGATCCGCGCCGCGACATTCGTGTCGGCGCCATCATCGCCGCGCTCTTCTTCCTCGTCTTCCTCGGCTGGGCGGCCTTCGCCCGGCTCGATGCGGCCGCTTATGCGCAGGGCACGGTGGTGGTCTCCGGCCAGCGCCAGTCGGTTCAGCACCGCGACGGCGGCGTAGTGGGCAAGATCTATGTCCGCGAGGGCCAGCGCGTCGAACAGGGCCAGTTGCTGATGCAGCTCGCCGCTGCCGAGGTGCAGGCGCAGGAGCGCGCGCTTGCCTCGCAGTCGATCCGGCTGCTCGCCCAGCGCGCGCGGCTCGAGGCCGAGCAGCTCGGCCGCGGGCAGGTGACCGCGCCGCCCGAATTCGCATCGCTTTCGCCCGAGGATCGCGCCGAGGCCCAGACCGCGCTGCGACTCCAGCAGACCGAGCTCACCGCGCGCACCGCCGTGCTCGCGGCACAGCGCGGGGCCCTCGGCGAGCGCGCCGCCCAATCAGGCCAGCAGGGGCGGGGCTATGGCGAGCAGGCGGTGTCCGCCGCCGAGCAGCTCCGGCTGATCGAGGAGCAGATCGCGGCGCTCAAGCCGGTCGCCGACAAGGGCTTCGTCTCGCAGACCCGCATGCGCGAGCTCGAGCGGGCGCGTGCCGAGCTGATCGGCCAGCGCGGCCAGTACAGCGCCGGCGTCGCCCAGACGCAGGGCGCCGCGCGTGAGAGCCAGCTCCAGGCATTGGAAGCCGAGCGCACCTTCCGCGAGCGCACCGCGGCGGACCTGCGTGACGTCGAGACCCGCCTCGGCGACGTGATGCCCAGGTGGATCGCCGCGCGCGACCAGATGGAGCGCACCGCGATCCGCGCGCCCGTCACGGGTGCGGTGGTCGGGCTTTCGGTCTTCACGCCCGGCGGCGTGATCGGTCCGGGGCAGAAGCTGATGGACATCGTTCCCGAACGTGCGGCTCTGCGCATCGAGGCGCGCATTGCTCCGGACGATGCCG
Organism: Sphingomonas sp.; assembly: GCA_035538975.1. Lineage (GTDB taxonomy): Bacteria > Pseudomonadota > Alphaproteobacteria > Sphingomonadales > Sphingomonadaceae > Sphingomonas. The sequence continues at coordinate 11,853 of DATLJJ010000349.1, forward strand.
ACGACCTGTCGGTAGGCCAGCGCACGCTGATCAAATTCTCCGGGCTGCACGAGCGCACGCTCCCCAACCTCGAAGGCAAGCTGACCCGCGTCTCTGCCGACAGCTTCACCGACGAGAAGACGGGGATGAGCTATTTCACCGGCGAGATCACAGTTCCGCACGACCAGCTCGCGCTGATCCAGCAAGTGCGCGGGCAGGACTTCGCGCTGCGGCCCGGCATGCCGGTGCAGGTGCTGATCCCGCTGCGCAAGCGCACCGCGCTCGACTATGCGCTCGAGCCGCTGTTCGGCAGCTTCTGGTCCTCGTTCCGCGAGCATTGAGCCTCACATCGCGTCGCGAATCGTCTCCATCGCGACGAAGGTGGAGGTACTGGCGACATGCGGCAGGCTCGAGATCCGCTCGCCCAGCACCTCGCGATATTTGCGGATGTCGGAGGTGCGCACCTTGAGCAGATAATCGAAGCTGCTCGCGATCATGTGGCACTCCTCGACTTCGCGGATCTTGAGCACCGCGCGGCGGAATTCCTCCAGCGCCGCCTCGCGCGTGTCGGAGAGTTTCACTTCCGCAAAGGCGATATGATCGAGCCCCAGCTTCACCGGGTCGATCAGAGCGCGGAAGCCAAGGATGTAGCCGCTGTCGATCAGCCGCTTGAGCCGCACCTGGCACGGCGTCTTGGAAAGCCCCACTCGCCGCGCGAGCTCGGTGACCGACATGCGCCCGTCCTCGCGCAGCGCATCGATGATCTTGCGGTCGAACGCATCGATTTCACTCGAAATCACGGGTTTGGTGGCCATTATGACTGTCCCACGGCGAAAATGCGGATCGATTGGACTGTGCATAGCCCTTGTTGAGGCGGATCGCCACCGGCCGCCATGCTATGGAGCGCAGCATGACCGACGCTTTCCCGCCGCTCTTCGCCGAATTCGCGCCGCCGATCCGCGAGCAGTCCCTGCTGCGCCAGGCGATCACCGCGGCCTCTCGCCGCAGCGAGCCCGAGTGCGTCGCTGCGCTGCTCGAGCAAGCGACGCTTCCCGAGGACCTCCGCGCCGCCGCGAAGCGGACGGCCACCGCACTCGTCACCGGCCTGCGCGCCGCGCGCCGCGGGGGCGGGGTCGAGGGACTCGTGCAGGAATATGCGCTCTCCAGTCAGGAGGGCGTCGCGCTGATGTGCCTCGCCGAGGCGCTGCTCCGCATCCCCGACCACGACACCCGCGACGCGCTGATCCGCGACAAGATCGCCGGCGGCGACTGGAAGGCGCACCTCGGCGACAGCCGCTCGCTCTTCGTCAACGCCGCGACCTGGGGACTGGTCGTCACGGGCAAGCTCACCAGCAGCGTCAACGACTCTGGTCTCGCCGCCGCGCTCACCCGGCTGATCGCTCGCGCCGGCGAGCCGGTGATCCGCCGCGGCGTCGACATGGCGATGCGGATGATGGGCGAGCAGTTCGTCACCGGTGAGACGATCGACGAAGCGCTAAAGCGCTCGAAGCCGCTGGAGGCGCGCGGCTTTCAGTACAGCTACGACATGCTCGGCGAGGCGGCGACGACCGCGGCCGACGCGGCGCGCTACTACCGCGACTATGAGGCGGCGATCCACGCGATCGGCGCCGCCTCGAACGGGCGCGGCGTCTATGGCGGGCCCGGCATTTCGATCAAGCTCTCCGCGCTGCACCCCCGCTATTCGCGCGCGCAGGCCGCCCGGGTGATCGGCGAGCTGTTGCCCCGCGTGAAGGCGCTGGCGGCGCTGGCGAAGGGCTATGACATCGGGCTCAACATCGACGCCGAGGAGGCTGACCGCCTCGAACTCTCGCTAGACCTGCTCGAGAGCCTGGCGCTGGACCCGGATCTTGCCGGCTGGGACGGTCTCGGCTTCGTCGTCCAGGCCTATGGCAAGCGCTGCCCCTTCGTGATCGACTGGATCGTCGACCTCGCGCGCCGCGCCGGACGGCGGATCATGGTGCGGCTGGTCAAGGGCGCCTATTGGGATGCCGAGATCAAGCGCGCCCAGCTCGACGGACTGGAGGATTTCCCGGTCTACACTCGCAAGGTCCACACCGACGTCGCCTATATCGCCTGCGCGCGGAAACTCCTTGCCGCCACCGACGCGGTCTTCCCGCAGTTCGCCACGCACAATGCCCAGACACTGGCGACGATCTACGAAATGGCCGGTCCCGATTTCGCGATCGGCAGATACGAATTCCAATGTCTCCACGGCATGGGCGAGC
>DATLJJ010000350.1:0-4224 GCA_035538975.1 Sphingomonas sp.
GCGCCTCGAAATTGTTGAAGGCCGGGTCCGAGACATAGGCGCTGTTGAGCCCGTCCGGGAAATTCCTGTCGTCGGTGGTCGGAACGTCGTCGAAGCGGTAGGAGACCTTCTGCTTCGGGTTGCGCCGCTTCTGGTAGTTGAGCGCGGCCCAGAAATCGGTGGTATCGCTGATGTGACCCGCATAGGCGCCCGCCAGCGACGGACGGAAGACGCCGTCGCGGGTATTGAGCAGCGCGCCGGCCTTCAGGAAGCCGCCTTCGAAGCTCGCACTCTCCTTGGTGACCACGTTGAGCGTGCCCGCGGTGCCTTCGCTCGGCTGGTCGGCGCGGGGCGCGCGAACGATCTCGATCCGCTCGACCAGTTCGGCGGGGATGCGATCGACGAAGAAGCTGCGGTCAGCCTCGCCGCCGGGCGCGCGGCGGCCGTTGATCAGCACCTGCGTATAGCCCGCGGGCAGGCCGCGGAACTGCGGCTGGTCATATTCGAGCACGTCCGAGGTGAAGGTCACGCCCGGCACGCGCTTGAGCATCTCGCCGACCGAGACCGGTTCGAACTTCTGGAAATATTCGAGGTCGTAGCTGAGCACCGGGTTGGGGTCCGAGGTGCGGTTGCGGAAGGCGATCCCCCCGTTGACGATGATGTCGCTCGCGCGCTGCTCACCCTGGCCGGTATCGGCAGTGTCGGCGGGCGGGGCGCCTTCGCTCTGCGCGGAGGCCGCAGGTGCGAGGCAGGTTGCGAGCGCGGCCAGCGCGGCCCCGCTCAACAGGCGTGAAACGTTCATGTCATATTCCCCTTGCAACCGGAAACCGGTCGGCTCCCGCTCACAGGGGCCTCAACAGGATGGACATGAAAATGCGGGGGCACTTCGGAGTCATTTCGGTTACGGTTTCTTTGCTGTTGTGCGGCTGTGCCGGCACGGCGCAGCTTGGGGGGGCGGCTTCGGCGCCCACGGTGGAGGTGCCCGCGGCGGGCGAGACGGTGGCTGTGGCGACGCAGCTCGCCGATGCCGCCGACGACCCCGCGATCTGGACGGGCGCGAACGGCATCAATTTCGCCGGACGACAGCTTCCCGGCATCATCCTGGGAACCGACAAGAAGGCGGGGCTCTACGTCTTCGCGCTAAGCGGCGAATCGCTCCAGTTCCTGCCCGAGGGGCTGCTCAACAATGTCGATCTGCGCGCCGAGGGTGCGGGGTTCATCGCCGGAGCCTCGGACCGCGGGCGGATGGGCGTGGCGCTCTATCGCTTCGATGGCGAAGGGCAGCTCAAGCCCGCGGGCTTCATCAAGTCCGATCTGGCCGAGCCCTATGGCTTCTGCATGGGCCGGCTCGACGGCACGCTGGTCGCGGTGCTGATCGGCAAGGACGGGCAGGTGCGCGAATATGCCGTGACGGGCGAGGGAACCGCGCTCACCGGCACCGAGCGTCGTCGCTATGCAGTGGGATCGCAGTCCGAGGGCTGCACGATCGACGATGCCACGGCCACGCTGTTCATCGGCGAGGAGCTGAAGGGCGTGTGGCGCTATCCGTTGCGCAGCGAAGCGGGCGTCCGCACGCTCCTTGCGGGCGTGGGCGACGGACGGCTGGTCGCCGATGTCGAGGGTGTGACACTGCTGCGCGAGGGGGGCGAGACGCTGCTGATCGTCTCGAGCCAGGGGGACAGCGCCTTCTCGATCTGGGAAGTCGGCGGGGCCGCAGGCGCCGAACGCTATGTCGGCCGCTTCCGCGTGGCGGCGGCGAACGGCGTCGACGGCGTGAGCGGTACCGATGGCGTCGATGCCTGGTCGGGCCCGATCGGTCCCTTCGCGCGCGGACTGGTGGTGATGCAGGACGACGTCAACGAAGGCGGCGCGCAGAACTTCAAGCTGGTCGACTGGGCGACGGTGCGCGCCAGGCTGAACCCCTGAGGACTGCGCCGGGGCTGATCAGCCGATCAGCCCCAGCAGGTGGAGCAGCACGCCCGCCGCGGCGGTGCCCGCCAGCGTCGTGATCACGCCCGCACGCAGCAGGAAGATCGCGCCGATCGCGCCCGCCGCCAGCACCAGCGCCCAGGGATCGAGGCTGCTGCCTACCGGTGCGTCGAAGCTTAGCGGCCCAATATGGAGCCCGACGGTTCGGCGGAAGAGCGTGTGGAGCGCGAACCAGACCGCGAGGTTGAGCACCACGCCGACCACCGCGGCAGTGATCGCCGACAGCGCGCCCGCCACCGCCGCATTGCCGCGCAGCCGCTCGATGAAGGGGGCGCCGAGGAAGATCCACAGGAAGCAGGGCACGAAGGTCACCCAGGTCGCCAGCAGCCCGCCCAGCGTGCCCGCGAGCAGCGGCGAGAGTGCGCCGGGATCGCGCCAGGCGCCGAGAAACCCGACGAACTGGAGCACCATGATCAGCGGTCCCGGCGTGGTCTCGGCCATGCCGAGCCCGTCGAGCATCTCGGGCGCGGTCAGCCAGCCGCGCGCCTCGACGGCCTGCTGCGCGACATAGGCGAGCACGGCATAGGCGCCACCGAACGTGACCACCGCCAGCGTGGAGAAGAAGGTGGCGATGCTGGTGAAGACATTTGCCGGGCCGAGCAGCAGCAGGAGCGCCGCGACCGGGCCCAGCCACAGCGCCAGCCAGACCAGCGCGGTACGCAGCGCCTCGCGCCGGCTCGGCCGGGCATGGACGGGAAGTTCTTCGCCGAGCAGCGTGTCGGCATCCTCGATCACCGGGCCTGACCTGGCCGGGCCGTGGCCGCCGGCCTTGAAGGCGGGATGGCCCAAGCGACCGGCGACCCAGCCGATCAGCCCTGCGCCGAGCACGATCAGCGGGAAAGGCACGCCGAGGAAGAAGATCAGCACGAAGGCCGCGACCGCGAGCAGGCGCGCCGCACCGCTGCGAAGCGCCCGGCCGCCGATCCGGACCACCGCCTGGAGCACCACCGCGAGCACCGCGGCCTTGAGGCCGAAGAACAGCGCCGAGACGAATCCCACGCGGCCGTAGAGGACGTAGATCCAGCTCAGCGCCATGATCGAGAGCACGCCGGGCAGCACGAACAGCGTGCCGGCGACGATACCGCCCTTCGTCCGGTGCATCAGCCAGCCGATATAGGTGGCGAGCTGCTGGGCTTCCGGGCCGGGGAGGAGCATGCAGTAGTTAAGTGCATGGAGGAAGCGGTGCTCGCCGATCCAGCGCTTTTCCTCGACGAGGATGCGATGCATCACTGCGATCTGCCCGGCGGGGCCGCCGAAGGAGAGGGCGGCGATGCGCAGCCAGACCCAGAAGGCCTCACCGAGCGAGACCGGGGCAGGGCGGGCCGGCACCGCCGCGGCGGGATCGAGCGCGATGCTGCTCATGCCCGCACCGCGCGCGGCTGGTGCGCCGTCCAGTCGTGCGTCTCGGCGCGCGCATCGCGGCACCAGCGGTAGAGCGCGTCATAGACGAGCATGCCCGCCTCGAGCTGTTCGAGGTCGTCCGAATGGATGCGCGACAGGCCGAGCGAGACGGCGAGCAGTCCCGCGGCTTCGGGCACGATGTCGGGATGCGCGGTGTCGGCGCCGCGCACGATCGTGGCGAGATGGGCGAGCGCGGGGATGGCCGCCAGGCCGAATTCCTCGACCATCAGATCGAAGGTGCAGCGCTCGCCCCGGTGGCTCCAGAAGACGGCGTCGTCGGCGACGTCGAACGGCGCGGCGCCGAAGCGCTCGGCGGTCGCCAGCACGTCGGCGGGCGGCACGAAGAGGAAGCGCGCACGCGGGTCGACGAAGCGGCGGATGAGCCAGGGGCAGGCGATGCGATCGACCTTGGGCCGCGCACGCGTGACCCAGAGTGTGCGCCCTTCGGAATCTCGGCGCGGGAGCCGTGCGGTCGCGACGAGTGGATGACCCGCCGCGCGCCACGCGGCATGACCTCCTTCGAGCGCCTCGGCTTCGATGCCCTCGCTGCGCAGCCACGCGGCGGCGCCCTGACCGACGGTCTCGCCATCCTCGTCGATCACCACGACGGGGCCGGCGAGATCGTGCGCCCATTGCTCGATCGATCCTGCAGGCAGCGCGATCGAGCCGGGGATCAGATCCGCTCCCGGTTTGGCGCGAACGTCGACGAGCGCAGGAGCGGCGGAAGTGCCGATCAGGCGAAGCAGCTTGTCGGCAGCGATGCTGTTCAATGCGGGCATGGTGCGTCCTTCTCAAAAAGCACAGGACGCGATGCTTCGGCTTACGCCTCGTGGGGAGATCGCATTCCCCATGAGG
>DATLJJ010000351.1:0-3089 GCA_035538975.1 Sphingomonas sp.
GACTTCCTGCTGAGCCCGGACGTGGTGAACAACGCCTGTCCGCAGCAGGGTACCGGTCTCTGCACGATCGAGCTGCAGTTCAACACGCCGCTTGGCGCCTATGCCTATGACGCGGGTCTGCGCATCCACGCCGGCTATGCCCAGATCGAGGCCGAGCTTGCCAGCCTGCGCGCCGTGGCGGGTGTCCGCTACGAAAAGGGCGAGCAGTTCGTGCGCCCGGTGGGCGTGACGACCGGCACGCGCCTCGACAACGACTATTGGCTGCCCGCGGCCACGCTGACCTGGAACTTCGCCGAGGACATGCAGCTGCGCGGCAGCTTCGCCAAGACGATCTCGCGGCCGCAGTTCCGCGAGCTCGCCCCGCAGCAGTTCCGCGATCCGGACTCGGACCGCCTGTTCTTCGGCAACCCGCTGCTCCAGGATTCGAAGCTCTACAATTTCGAAGCGCGCTACGAGTGGTTCTTCGCGCGTGACCAGCGCTTCACTCTGGCGGGCTTCTACAAGCGCATCGAGAATCCGATCGAGCAGGTCGGCTTCTACACCGGCGCCGACGACCGCCTGCAGACCGGCTTCACCAACCTGCCCAAAGCCAAGCTCTACGGCGCCGAGGTCGAGGTGCAGAAATATGTTCCGCTCTCAGGGCTGGGCGGCGATTTCTTCGCCTCGCGGCGCCTGGTCGCGATCGCCAACTACACCTACACCCACTCGGCGATCACCGCCGACGACAGCTGCGTGCCGACCGTGGTGCCCGGCCAGCAGCTCGCCGGATGCGCGGCCGGCTTTGGCCCGGCGGGTGATCTGTTCAACGACGGCGCGCCGCTCACGGGCCAGTCGGACCATCTGGTCAACCTGCAGCTCGGCATCGAGGATACCGAGCGGCTGTCGCAGCTCACCTTCCTGTTCAACTATGCGAGCGACCGCGTGACCAACCGTGGCCCCTCGAATCTCTCGGGCGACGGCTTCCAGCCCGATATCATCGAGCACCCCGGCGTCCGCTTCGACATCGTTGCGCGTCAGGGCTTCGAAGTCGGGGGCGGCAAGTTCGAGCTCAAGCTAGAGGCGCGCAACCTCACCGGCACGCGCTTCGAGGAGAAGCAGACCTTCTCCGGCGGCAACGTGGTGTACATCAACCGCTACAATCAGGGCAGGATCTTCTCGCTGGGCCTCAGCGCGACCTTCTGACGCACGCAGCACCGACAAAATGCAAGGGCCCCGGGGCCTTTTGCTTGTCACCACGGCCAGGGCCGCTCGCGGAACCACTGGGTGATGACGTATTTGGTCCCCGCGCGGACTTTCATCGCGTGGTGGATCGTCGAGGGGTTCACCGTGCCGTTGGGGCGCAGGTTGTTCCATGCGAGCAGCTTGCCGATCTCGGGCTGGACGACCTTGTCGACTGCCTTGAAGCGCGTGGCGCCGCCTGCCTCGACTTCGTTGAGGTAGAGCATCACTGTCCAGGTCCGCTGGCCCGAGACGCTGCAAAATTTCTCGAAGTCGCGGCCGGTCGGATCGAAATAGTCGGTATGCGCCTTGAACTCCTGGCCTACGGCATAGCGCTGGCCCTGCATCGGTTCGGCGTGCGCCGGATCGATCCCGGTGAGCGCGATGATGCGGCGCTTGAGCTCGGCCACGAGCGGGTCCTGAGGGTCGAGGTCGCAGGTTTCGCTCGTGCGGAACGCATAGTCGCCGTTCGAATCGGCAATGTCCGAGGGGCGTCGCTTGGCGTCGATCTGCGCCATGAGCTGCTCGCAGAACGCGGGATCGAGGAAGTTCTTGACGATGAACATCGCCACCTTGGGGCTCGGCACGCGCTGGATGCCCGGATAGCGGAGGAGATGCTCGACCACGGGCTCCGACGGGTGGCCGGAGCCGAAATTGGGAAGAGGCGAAGAGGATAGGGTGGCAGTCTGCATGGCGGCGATTCTGCCAAATCGCGCCGTGCTGCGCCAGCGTGCGATCCACCCGGCGTGCGACATGAAAACGTCATGAAAACGCAAGCGTGGCGTCATATTGCCACGGCAGTCGACAGCTATGGGGACGACGGCAGAGCTCGGAAGCGAGGCGGCGCCCGGAAGCGCCGGAACGAGCGGGCTCCTGCAGCTCGGCATGCCCTCGCGGCTGCGCGGCGCAATCATGCGCGCTCGCTCGCGGCTCACCGGACTTTGGGTGATCACCGGCGGGGATACCGGCGAGACGATCGCGCTGCTGGCGCGAGAGATCGGCGGCACGCACATGCCCGATCTCGACGATCGCGCCTCGGTCGACGCCGCGCTGGAGGCGGCCGAGCGCGGCATCGTTCTGGCTGCGGCTGCGGGCGGCGACGCGATCCGGACGCTGCTGGCGCTGCGGAGACTGGCGTCTGACCGGTTCGCGCTGGCCGCGATGCTCCGCCTGCTCGTCGCACAGCGAAGCGCCGCGGGCCTGTGCGGCGCCTGCCGCCGGCCCGAGCAGGCCTATGGCTCGATGGCAGCGCTGCTCGGGCTCGATCCGGGCGCGATTCTCTGGGAAGCCCCGGGCTGCGAATCGTGCACCGGCACCGGCACGGTCGGCCATGTGCGCGTTTTCGAAGGCGTCGAGATCGATTCGGCGATGCGCCGCCTGATCTATGACGGCGCAGATGCACCGCTGCTCGCGCGCCACGCCTTCCTCAACACGCCCAATCTCGCCTCGGCAGCGCGGCGCCTTGCGCGCGAAGGGCTGATCGCTGCCGCGGAGGCAGTCAAAATCTCGCGCGGTTGAGTGCGGCAATTATCTTGCGTTCGGTCGAAGCCACGGCTAAGCGCGCAATCCTTCACGGCGGTCGTAGCTCAGTTGGTTAGAGCATCGGTTTGTGGTACCGAGGGTCGCGGGTTCAAGTCCCGTCGTCCGCCCCATTTTCCCCACAGAGCGGGCATTCAGGCGTGACGACGGACTGGGGTTTCCCCGACTTCGACGACCATGAGGGCGTCCATCTCTTCACCGACCGGGCGAGCGGACTGAGCGCGATCATCGCGATTCACTCGACCGCGCTCGGGCCTGCCGCCGGCGGCGTGCGCTTCTGGCACTATGCCGATCATCGCGCTGCGATCACCGACGCGCTCCGGCTCTCGCGG
>DATLJJ010000352.1:0-1523 GCA_035538975.1 Sphingomonas sp.
GATCCTGAGCCTGATTCGCGACATCGCCGGGCAGACCAATCTCCTCGCGCTCAACGCCACGATCGAGGCGGCGCGCGCGGGCGATGCGGGCCGCGGCTTCGCGGTGGTGGCGCAGGAAGTGAAGAGCCTCGCCAACCAGACTGCGCGCGCGACCGACGACATCGCGGCCAAGATCGCGGCGATCCAGTCGGCGACCAGGAGCACGGTCGAGACCAATGCCTCGATCCGCGAAACCGTGTCCGAGGTGCAGGAAAGCGCCGACCGGATCCGCGGCGCGATGGAGGTCCAGGCGCAGACGGTCACCGCGATCACCGCTGCCGTCGACGAGACCGCGCTGGCAGCCGACTCGATGTCCGCCACGATCGGCGCGATCCGTGAAGATACCGAGACCGTGGCGAGCCAGATCGATCGTGTCGGGCAGGGCTTCACGGCGCTCGACAGCCAGCTCGGCGCGCTCAAGGGCAGCGCCGGCGACTTCATTGCCAAAGTAGCCGCATAGGGGAGAGGCAAATGGCATCTGCGCGCGAACCGGGGCGTTGGACGGGCAACGCCCGCTCCTTCGAGGAGCACATCGGCGAATATGACTGGGACGGGCAGATCGCGCCCGCCTGCGCCGAGATCACCGCACTGATCGAGGGGCATCACGACGAGATCTCCCGCGCCTTCTGGGATCACTATCTGACGCTGCCCGCGACGCAGCGGCTGAAGGCGCTGCTGCTCTCCGACGCGAAGCAGTTCGCCGAGCAGATCGAGAGCAGCGAGCGCTATGCGCGCGCCAAATATGCCGATCCGCTCGGCGAGGAATGGGTGCGCATGGCGTTCGGCCACGCCGCCAATTCTGACCGCGCGCACATCCCGCTGACCGCCACCTTCGCGGCGCTGGCGCATGCGCATTCGTTCACGACCCGGCTGCTCGCCGAAAAGCTGGCGGACGACGCGCCGCGGTTCGCGCGGCTTGCCGACGTGGTGCAGCGCCTGTCGATGGTCGAGGCCGACCTGATGGCGACGCATCTGGGCGCGCGCGACATCGCCGCGGCGGGAGCCGAACGCCAGCAGCAGTCGCTCCAGTTCCAGGCCAGCATCGCCCAGTCGATCGAGACCGCTACCGAGGCGGGCAACCGCATCCGTGTCCAGGCGCAGAGCGCGTCGACCTCGGCGCGCGGCATGCTGGGCAAGGCGAGCGAAGTCGCAGCGGCGGCCGAGCAGTCGGCAGTGGCGATGCGCGAGGCGGCGCAGACCGCGGCGGGGCTGATCCGTGCGATCGAGGAGGCACGCACCGAAGTCGAGGCCGCGGCCGAGATCGCGACGCGCGCCTCGGGCCAGGCCGGCGCGGCGGTGGGGATGAGCGAAATGCTCAGCGAGCACGCCAAGTCGATCGAATCGATCCTGAGCCTGATTCGCGACATCGCCGGGCAGACCAATCTCCTCGCGCTCAACGCCACGATCGAGGCGGCGCGCGCGGGCGATGCGGGCCGCGGCTTCGCGGTGGTGGCGCAGGAAGTGAAGAGCCTCGCCAACCAGAC
>DATLJJ010000353.1:0-2734 GCA_035538975.1 Sphingomonas sp.
TCGAGGACATTCTCGAACTTGTGCGCGAACGCCGTCAGATCGGCATGGCCGAACGCGCCCGCGCCGCCCTTGATCGAATGGACCGCGCGGAACACGCCGGCGATCGTCTCGGCCGAGACGTCGCCCGCCTGCATCGCGGAGAGGCCGGCCTCTGCCGTGGCGAGGCCTTCGGCGCACTCTTCGAAGAAGATCGCCTGGATTTCGTCGAGTTCGTCGCTCACGGGCACACGCGGCGGATCGCCGCCCCCAGCTTGGTTGCCTCGAAGGGCTTCGTGATCCAACCGGTGGCGCCGGCCGAACGGGCGCGGGCCTTCTTCTCGTCCGAGAATTCGGTCGAGAGCACCAGGATCGGCGTGCCGCGGAATTCATGCCGCGCGCGCACCGCCTCGATCAGCTCGAAGCCGTCCATCTTGGGCATGTTGATGTCGGTGATCAGCAGGTCGGGCTTGACCTCGTGCATGCGCTCGAGCCCGTGCTCGCCGTCGTTGGCGCTCTCGATGCGATAGCCCTGGGCGGTGAGCGACGTCTTGAGCAGCATGCGCATGCTCGCCGAATCGTCGACGGTAAGGATCAACTTGCTCACTGGATCTCTCCGGTCTCGAGGCCGATCGCGGCGCCAAGCTGGCAGCGGGTCACGCGATCGACGAAAGCAGGGCTGGGGTTGGTGATGCGGAAGGGCTGGCCATTGCCCGCCGCTTCGGCGCGCGCGGCGACGAGCAGCTGGAGCACGGCCTGGCCGACGCTCTCCACTTCGGACGCGTCGATTTCGAGCACATCGTCGAAATCGGCGGCGAGGACGAGGCGGACGCGCAGGTCCTCGGCAGTGACGGTCGTGCCGTGCGCGGGGAGGCGCAGCGACCGGTCTTCTGCCAGCGCCTCAGGCTGCGGCTGGGGTGAGTGCATCTTTGGCCTCGTCGAGAGCGGTTTCGAGTTGCTGGAAGGTCGGCGCGTAAGCCGACGGGGTCATGCGCCGGGCGATCTCGATCGCGACCTGCACCGGCTGGTTCTGGGCATAGGCGACGACCGCGGTCTTCACGATGTTGTAGGGCTTGCAGTCGGTCTCGATCGTCTCGAGCAGCTTGCTGGCGAGCGGGCCGACGACGCAGTAGCTGAGGAGCACGCCCAGGAAGGTGCCGACCAGCGCGCCGCCGATCATCGCTCCGAGGATCTCGGTCGGCTGGTCGATCGAGCCCATCGTCTTGATGACGCCGAGCACCGCTGCGACGATGCCGATTGCCGGCAGGCCGTCCGCCATGATCTGCAGCGCGTGCTGCGGGGCAAGCTCTTCGTGGTGATGCCGCTCGATGTCGGCGTCCATCGCCGCCTCGATCTGGTGCGGATCCTCGAAGTTCACCGTCATCATGCGCAGATAGTCGCAGACGAACTCCACCAGGTGGTGGTCCTGCAGGATGCGCGGATAGGGCTTGAACAGCTCGCTCTCCTCGGGCTTGTCGAGGTGCGGCTCGATCCCGGTTGCGCCGCCCTTCTTGAAGGTGGCGAGCAGGCCGAAGAGCAGGGTCAGCAGGTCCTTGTAATCCTGCGCGGACCAGCGCGCGCCCTTGAACGCGCGCATGATGCCGGCGCCGGCCTTCTTCACCGTCGACATCGAGTTGCCGACGATGAACGCGCCGATGGCCGCGCCCGCGATCGCCATCATCTCATGGGGCAGCGCGTGGAGGACGATCTCCATCTTGCCGCCCGAGATGATGAAGCTCCCGAAGACGCAACCAAGAATGATGAGGAAACCAACGCCGTTCAGCATGGCGGTGCCGTATTCTTTCTCTGGTGTTTCCCAGACTTATAGGAAGGAATTGACGCGGCTGGTGGGAGCCGGGCCGCTATTTTCAGGCGGCCTGACGGTCCTGCCACTCGATCACGGCCAGATAGTTGCGCAGCCGGTTGAGCTCGAGCGAGGCGATCAGAGGGTTGTCGTGATAGGGATGGACCAGCGCGGCCACATCCGCAGCCCAGGGCGCGGAGGAATCGAACAAGATGCCGAGGCCGAACACCGCCGGGATGGTGGCATAGGCGATCGGCCGCTCTTCGCTGCGCGCGCTGGCGAGGAAATCCTCCACTGCAGTGAGCACGCCGTTGCGCGGGCCGCCTTCGTGCAGCGCGACGGCGAACTGGCCGTTGCCACGGAAGCCGCGGTTCTCGTGCACGCCGGGATCGCCGATCGTGACGCCTGCCTCATAGCTGTATTCGTGGCGCCATTCGGCGGGGATCTGCTCGGGGGCGTAATAGAAGTCGCGGCGCGCGCAGGGCCAGCTCACGTCGTGCAGGATAGCGAGCAACGGCTTGCCGTCGCGGCGGGCGAGCTCGTCGGCAATGCGCAGCTCGTTCGCGACGGTGTAGTAGTTGTGATCGCCGTCGATGATCCAGGCGTCGACGTTCGACAGCCGGGGCATCGCGTCGAGGCTGAGCGCGGGCACGTGCGTGACCGACGGGCAGCTCGCGGCCCAGGCGAGGAACTCGGGCTTGGGCGCGGGATCGATGCTGGTCAGGCTGCCGCCCATCAGCTGCGCATAGGCGGCGAGCTGCTGCGACATGCCGCCGAACTCGGCGCCCACCTCGGCGATGTCGCGCGCGCCCGACGCGTGCAGGCAGCCGAGGATGAGGTCGGAGAATTCGGACATCGAATGGATCAGAAGTTCGGTCATGCGGCGGCTCCGGAAGCAAGAAGGGCGGTGGGGGCGGGGGCGGCATTCTGGCGCGCGGCGATGGGGCGGAACAC
>DATLJJ010000354.1:0-1796 GCA_035538975.1 Sphingomonas sp.
CCCAGTCCGCCGCAGCATTATAGTCCCGCGAGGCAGCGTCGCCGGTGCCGTAGTGCCGCGCGGCCACCGCGGGCACGGTGTAGATCCACATCGCGAACAGGCCGAACCAGGTGAAGAACTGCACAACCGCCAGGCGCCTGAGTACAAGCGGCATGTGAAGGATGTCCTCGACGATCTCGAGGAGACCCAGCCGTGTCCGGCCGCGGCGCCGCAGCCACACCGAGGCGAGCTGCGCCGCGCCGAAGATCATGGCGAGCGCGGCAACGACATGGATTTCGCGCTCCCATTGCGCCGCGGCGGCCGCGGCGGCGACTGCGCCGCCGCCGAGCATCCAGAGCAATCCCTGGCGGGTGAGCATCGCGGCTCCCGCGGGCGTCGGGACTTCGTGCACGTCCCCGCGCTGCGCGCCGAAGGCGGGCCTGCGCTCGCGCGTGGTGCATACCGTCCAGGCGACGGCGGCCATCAGACATGCGCCACCGATGTAGAAAGAGCCCCGTACCGAAGGAGGCAAGGCGCCCGGGACGCCCTGGCTGGCGAGCCCGGCCCATCGGCCGAGAATGAAAGGAAGCGCCGAGGCGAACACCGCCCCCGCGCCGATGAAGAACACCTGCACCGCGAAACCTGTGGTGCGCTGCTCGTCCGGCAGCGTGTCCGCAACCAGCGCGCGAAACGGTTCCATGGCGATGTTGATCGACGCGGTGAGGAGCCAGAGCATCAGGCTCGCGGCCCAGAGCTCGCTCGTGTTCGGCATGACGAACAGCGCAACCGCCGCGAGAGTCGAGCCCGCCAGAATGTAGGGCCGGCGACGGCCGAAGCGGCCGGTGGTGCGGTCGCTCAAATGGCCGATGATCGGCTGCACAAGCAGACCGGTGGCCGGGCCCGCGATCCACAGGAGCGGCAGCTCGCCGATATCTGCACCCAGCGTCTGGAAGATGCGGCTGGTGTTGACGTTCTGGAGGCCCCAGACGATCTGTACGCCGAACAGACCGACACACATGTTCCAGATCTGCAAGCGCGTGAGCCGCACTGCTCTTGCCGAAGCTTGCAATTCTTCCCCCCCAACCCGCAAACTCAGCCGCTTCGCGGCCAACCAGCTTGAGGCTTATGGGCAGCAGTAGCAACAGCAATACCACGCTGCAGGACCTCGCCGGACTGGCGGGCGTATCGGTCTCCACGGTCTCGCGCGCCCTCAACGATCATCCGTTGATCAGCACGCGCACCAAGCAGAAGATCTGGGCACTGGCGCGCGATCACGACTATCCGTTTCGTGCCTATATGCCTGCCGCGCCGAGTGGCGCGGAGGGGGCGATCGCGGTGGTGCTGCCGCATCTCAAGGGGCGACCGGTGCCGCTGTCGCACCCCTTTTTCCTCGAATTGCTGGCGAGCATCGGGGAAGCGGCGCGCATCCGCGACTGCGATTTCACTGTCAGCCATACCGCGCCGGTCACCTACCAGGACGTGGTCGCCGCTGCGACGACGAGCCGGGCGAGCGGCGTGATCTTCCTCGGCCAGAGCATGCTGCACGAGGCGCTCAATCGATTGGCGGAGACGAACGCGCGCTTCGTGGTCTGGGGCGCGCAGATGCCGGGGCAGAAATATTGCACCATCGGATCGGACAATCTGCTCGGGGGGCGCCGCGCGACACTGCACCTGGCCCGGCTGGGCCGGCGCAACATCCTGTTTCTCGGCGGCAGCGACCCCGAGGCGATGCAGCGGCGCCGCGGATACCTCGAAGGGCTGCGCGAGAGCGGAATCGACGCCGATCCGAAGCTGGTCGTGCCGGTCGAGTTCGAATT
>DATLJJ010000355.1:0-2387 GCA_035538975.1 Sphingomonas sp.
CGGCATCGAGAATTCGAGGAAATCGACGACCTCGCGCAGCATGTTCAATCGCGCGGTCCTTTCGGACAGGCCCGTTTCCCGCTCGAGCGTGTCCGCAGCCACTTTCTCGTAGATCCGCGCATACAGCCGCGCGTCGTGAAGGCGGCGAACCACCGCGAGCAGCATCGTGACTATGCCGACTGACGCGAGCAGCACCAGGCCGCGGTATGAGCGGTCGATATAGTCGTCGAGGGCGATCCCGATGAGGAAGGGAAGCACCACCTGGCCCCCGGCCTCTGCCGCGGCCAACAACACCGACAGCGCGATGCGCCGCCGGTAGCCCTTCAGCCCCCCAAGGAAAGCAACCATCCACATAGGTTCTGTCCGATTGGCGGGCGCCAATCTCGCGTACGTTGCGCGGGCGTGCAACTGCTCCCGTTGTCTTGCCTCGCGCAATGGCCGATCGCCATGTGCTCGTGCGGGGGAGCCGGGCCGGAGGGACCCCCGGCGACCGCGGCGTGGAGCGGCTAGATAGCAGGCCCCGAAGGCGCGATGGCCTCATCCATCTCTTCGAGCAGCACCTGCTTCGTCTCGGGGAAGAAGCGCCATACCACGAAGAACTGGACGACCATCGCCGCGGCGAAGATCCAGAACGGCGCCGCCTGGTCATAGCGCGCGGCGACCACCGGGAAGCCCAGGCTCAGCACCGCCGCCCAGATCCAGTGGGTGGCGCTCCCCAGCGCCTGCCCGCGCGCGCGAACGGCCGTCGGGAATATCTCGGAAAGATAGACCCATATCACTGCGCCCTGCGATATCGCGAAGAACGCGATGAAGCCGATCAGCAGCGGCAACAGCAGCGCTTCGTGTCCGCTCGCCGAATAGACGGTTGCTACGCCCGCGAGCGCCAGTGCAGTGCCGGCAGCACCGATCAGCAGGAGCGTGCGTCTGCCGACGCGGTCGATGAGAGTCATGGCGAAGAGAGTGGCGATCAGATTGGTTGCGCCGATCGCAACCGCCTGAAGATCGGCGGAGACCTCCCCGAACCCAGCCGCGGCAAAAATATCGTTGAGATAATACAGGATCGGATTGATTCCTGAGAGCTGGTTGAAGCTCGCAATGCCGATCGCAAGCAGGATCGGTTTCTTGTGACGCCGCCATTCGAGCCGGGCACCTGCCGGCTCGCCTGCCGCCGCGCGTTCTTCGATCGTCGCCCATTCTTCGATGCCGAGGCGCTCCGCGATCGTCCGGCCTTCCTCGACCCGCCCACGCGCGGCGAGCCAGCGCGGGCTCTGGGGGATCACGAACATGGCCGCCAGGAAGATCGCCCCGGGCACGATCATCACGGCCAGCTTCCAGCGCCACGCGTCCTCGACGAAAAGGTGCGCCACGAGTGCGTTGGAGAGATAGGCCGCCAGTATCCCGGTCACGATCGATACCTGGAAGAGCCCGACCAGGGCCCCGCGCCGCTTGGCCGGACTGATCTCGGCGATGAATACCGGTGCCAGCACCGACGAGCCGCCGATCGCGAGCCCGCCGATGAAACGGAACAGGGCAAAGCTCGCAAGACCCTCAGCCAGTGCGCAGCCCAATGCGGACACGAGAAAGGCCACCCCGATCCAGCGGAGCACTGCGCGCGCGCCGTAGCGGTCGCCGGGCATCCCGGCGACCATCGCCGCCACCAGCGTGCCGAAGAGGGCGGCGGAGACGGCCAGGCCCTTCTCGGCTTCGTTCAGGCCGAAGCTCTCGGCAAGCGGCGTGGCGACGCCGGATATGACCGCAGTGTCGAAGCCGAACAGCAGCCCCGCCAGCGCCGCCGCCGCCACGGCGCCCCGGTGCGCGCTCACGGCTGCACCTTGAGCAGCACGACGTCATGTGCCGCAGTTAGCAATGCAATGGCGAACAGGGGCGTCTTCAGCATAGGGCTCCACCAAGGTTGCAGGTCATTGGCCGGGCGGCGCCTTGGGCGGTTCAGACGGCTTGGGCGGCTCGCGCAGTTCGGGAACGGTCGTGACTACCAGGCTCGAGGGCGGAGTGAGTGTCCACTCGACAGCATCCGACACGCTACCGGCGCTGACGGTGATCCGGTTGCGTCCCCGCTCGAGCGTGACGTTCCAGCGCACGATCCGGTCCCGGGCAGCCACGGTGCCGAGAGAACGGCCGTTCAGGGTGAGCGTCGCCTCCGGCGCGTTGGTATAGGCCTTGACCTCGACTGCCGGCGTGTGGCGCTCGGTCAGGCGGCGATCGGCGATGTGAATCATCGGCGTCGACGACCAGTTCGCCTGATACCAGTAGAAGGCATCCTTGCGCACGAGCCGGTCGTAGCTGACCAGCCCCTTGTCATTGATCCCGGGACGATCGCCTTCGCGGCGCCCGTCCGAGGCAAGGTCGAACGCCACCCAGATGAACGT
>DATLJJ010000356.1:0-9691 GCA_035538975.1 Sphingomonas sp.
GAGCGGCGAGCAGGTGCTGGTCGACAAGCGCCACCCGTTTGAGTTCAGCGTCGCGACCGACGATCGCAAGGTCGGCTATCGCGTCGAGTTCGTGCGCAAGGACGGGAGCGTGGTGACGGGGGGCGAGCAGGCGCTGGAGCGCTGAGCCTGATGCATTGAAGGCGGCCGAGGGGACGCAATCCCTCGGCTGCCTTTCGCATCCGGACGGAGTCAGCGCGAACGCGCGAGGGGGATCAGGCCCGGTGTAGCCCCGGCTTGTCGGGCGTGACGGCGAAGCGCGCCAGCGTGCTGAGCGCGCCGCCGGGGGTCTGGACGCGGTCGAGCACCTTCAGCTCGGTGCGCCATTCCCTGGGCGTGATCTCGTGCGTCTGATAGCCGCGCTGGTTCCAGAGCAGCCCGACATTGGGGCTCGCCTCGCGGAGCTTCCGGTGGTGCGGGAGCTCGCGCGCCGCACCGTCGCCGCCCGAGGTGATCGAGGTGGCGAGGAACTCGGTTGCGGCGGCGGGGCCGTCGGGTGCGCGATCGTCGAGCGGGATCGTCGCGGCGGCATGGATGTGCGCATCGCCCGTCGCGACGACGACGTTGGTCAGGCGATGGTCGGCGATCGACTTGATCAGTCGCGTGCGCGCGGCGGGATAGCCGCCCCATCCGTCGTACGAGGGACGCAGCGTCCGGCTGCCGGTGGCCGTCGGGAGATAGAGCGGCATCACCATCACCTGCTGTGCGACGAGGTTCCAGCGCGCGCGGCTGGCGCCCAGGCCCTGGTCGAGCCATTTTTCCTGCGCCGGCCCGAGTATCGTCGTGTCGGGTCCCTCGCTGGCGCGGCAGTTCGCCTGGCCGGGCTTCTCGCAAAGCTGGTCGCTGCGATAGCTGCGCGTGTCGAGCACGTGCATGCGCAGGAGCCTGCCGAAATCGAGCCGGCGGAACATGGTCAGCCCGCCGGTGCCGGGCATCTGTGCGGCGCGCACCGGCATGTTCTCGTACCAGGCCTGCATGGCGGCATAGCGGCGCAGCGCGAAGACCTCGGGCGGGGTGCCGTTCTGGTCCCAGGCGCTGGCCCAGTTGTTCTCGACGTCATGGTCGTCGAACGAGCAGACGAACGCGGCCGAGGCATGCGCCGCCTGAAGGTGGGGGTCGAGCTTGTACTGGGCGTAGCGGCGGCGATAGTCATCGACCGAGAATATCTCGTCGCCCAGATGGCCGCGATCGAAGAGCTTGCCCTGTGCGTCGTGAACCAGCAGGTTCGCAGTCGCCGGGTGGTAGGCGGTCTCGTAGATATAGTCGCCATAGTGGAAGACCGCGTCGAGATCGTCCTCGCGGCTCATATGGCCCCAGGCGTCGTACCAGCCATGCGGGAACGCCTGGCAGCCGGCCACCGCGATGCGCAGCCGGTCGACGAGTTGGTCGGGCGCCGGCGCGGTGCGTGCGCGCCCGACCGTGCTCGGTTCGGCATAGCCTTCGACGAAGAAGCGATACCAATAGGGACGGTGCGGCCGGAGCCCCTCGACCTCGACATGCACCGAATGGCCTAGCCCGGGATAGGCCGCGGCCTCGCCTCTGCGGACGATGCGTGCGAACCGTTCGTCCTCCGCCACTTCCCAGCGCACCCCGACCACCGCGGCTTCCATGCCGCCATGCGGCTCGAGCGGCTCGGGCGCCAGCCGCGTCCAGATCACGAAGCCGCCGGGCGACGGATCGCCCGCCGCCACGCCGAGCGTAAAGGGATTGCGGTTGAACCTGGGGGCTGCCCATGCGGGCCCGCCTAGGCCGGCGAACAGGGCCATGCCGCCCGCCTGGACCAGTAGCTTGCGGCGATCGATGACCAGCCTGTGCATCCGGGTCTCTCCTCGATTTCGTGCTGGGGATAGGTGCGCGGTCAGAACCGGCCGCGCACGCCGATGATGCCGCTCACGCCGGCCCGCAGATCGACTGCGCTGTGATAGCCGATGTCCTCGGGTGCCAGCGAACCGGGCAGGATCACGTTGCGCCGGCTATTGAGCAGATTGCGGACCGAGAAGAAGGTTTCGAAGCGCTTGCTGACCTTGACACTGCCCGACAGGCTCATGTCCCAGAAGTCGTCGTAATAGGACGGAGTCGTGCTGCGATACTTCTCGTCGGTCCACACAGTGTTGAGATGGAGGCGCACCGGGCCTTTCTTGTACGAGACCGAGAAGGTCCCGATCTTGTCGGCGACGCGCACGATCGGGACGTCGGGATGGTTTATCATCAGCGAGCCGCGCACCGAGAAGCCGTTGAGCAGGCCGGGGAGATAGTCGAGCGAATGGTTGAGCTCGAATTCCCAGCCCTTGATGCTGATCGCCTCACCGCTCACCGTCGATGTGGTGCGGAAGGTGTAGTCCGAATATTCGGGGCCGGTGTAGCCGAACTCCTGCGCCGTGAGCTCCTGGGTCTGGAAGAGGCCCTTCACCTTGTTGACGTAGAAATTGACGGCAACCAGGCCGACCGGCTCGAAATATTGCGCGAGGCGGGCCGAGAAATTGTCCGAAATCTCGGGCTTCAGGCCGGGATTGGCCGCGGTGACGATGTGATTGATGTCGTCGACGCGCCAGACACCGGTCAGGTCGCTCACCTCGGGACGGCGGATCGTGCGGCTATAGCCCAGCTGGAGCTGCAGATTGTCGTTGAACTCATATTTGAGCGAGCTGCTCGGGAAGAAATAGTCGTAGGTGCCTATCCGCTCGACCTTGGGCCGCGACAGATACTGGTACTTCAGCCCGTCGATCGTCGTCGCCATGCCGGTCGTGGCCGATACCGGGAAGCCGGCATCGATCACTTCCTGCGCCGAAAGCGGATCCGCCTCGAGCGCCACGGTCTTGGTGCGCTCCCAGCGCAGGCCCGCCCGGAACTTGAGCTTCCGGGTCAGCTCGGCCGTCGCCATCCCGTACACCGCGTCGGTGCGCTCGGTGAAGTCGCGGTTGTTGCCGACATTGATATTGTAGAACTCGCTCGCGGTCGTCGCCGAGGTCAGCGCCCAATATTCCGGGTGCGTGCGGTACAGCTCGAGCAGCTTGTAGGTGCTCGGCGTGTATAGCGCATTGCCGCCGTTCAGCGTGCGGATGCTGATGCCGGTGTCGTTGAACGGATATTGGTTGGTGCCCTGCACCTGGCCGAGCAGGGTTCCGAGCGGAACCGAGCCGACATAGCGGTAGCGGAAATCGTCGGTTCGATCGCCATAAAGCCAATGACGGTTGCCGGTCTTGACCCCGGCCTTGAAGACGACCGGCACCGAGCCGAAGTCCGCGCGATAGGTTGCGTTGAGCGTGCCGACCGTCTGGGTGAGCTCGGCATAGGGGCCGTAATTGGTCCGCAGGATCAGCGGGTTGGGCGCGGAGTAAGCCGCGGGATCGCTCCAGTCGGTGCCGCTGATCTGCTGGATCTGCCAGGAATTGCCGAGCAGATCGCCATCTTCGCGTTTCGCGATGAAGTTGCCGCGCGCGGTGAGGGGGCTCAGCACATAGGCCGAGTCCTTCTCGCCCTGGGGATCATAGGTGCTGGTCGAGCTCGAATAGGCATAATTACCGTCGATCGTGAGGCGCCCATTCTCCCAGGAGAAGCTCGGGATGAAGGTCTTGCCTTCGCCCTTCTTGTAATTGAGCGTGTTCTGGGTCGAGAAGGTGGCGGTCGTCGCCGCCTGCTGGGTCGTGATGTCGAACATCGGATCGCCGATCACGCCACGGGTGCGTGCGCCGGTGGTGAACTTGTACGCCGTCGAGGCCGCCCAGATCGTCGCCTTGTTGTACACCGCGGACACCCCCAGGACGAGGTTGCGGGTCGCCTTGAAGTCGACGTTCAGCGATGCGGCGAAGCGCGAGATCTCGCGCTGGTCGAGCTGCGTCTCGATCGTCGTGATCGCAAGCGGCTCGGGACTGATCGCCGTAGGCGCATAGCTCCGGCCCAGCGTGGTCTGTTCGTGCTCGATGTAGAGGTTCGACTGGCTGATGCTCGCGACGACGCCCAGGCGGCGACCGAAGAAGGAGTCGGAATATTCGAGCTGCCCGTTCGGCAGGAAGCGCTTGCGGCCATAGCCGCCTTCGGCGGGCCCCGAGCGGTTGTTGGAATCCCACAGATCGGAATGGGTGCTGGCGCTCAACTGCGCGGTGATGCGTCGGCCGCGCCGATCGAAGGCGCGCTTGGTCTTGATGTTGATCGTGCCGGCAGGCGCGTTCGCGTCGACATCCGCGCTGATCGTCTTGGAGATCTCGATCGAATCGATCGAGCTCAGCGACATCTGCTCGAAGCTGAACGTGCGCGAGCCGCCTGCGCCGGCAAAGGCGTCGACGCCCGAGAGGCTGACGCCGTTGAGCGTCACTGCAGTATATTCGGAGGGCATGCCGCGCAGGCCGACGTTGCGAACCGTGCCGTCGCCATCGCCGCCGGCGTCGGTATCGACTCCTGGCATGAATTTCAGGAACTCGCCCGGATTGCCGTCGGCGATGTCGCCATAGGACTCAGCCGACAGGCTGTTTTTGATGTCCATCGACTGACGCTGGTCCATGATCGCGCGGGCGTCGCCCTCGCGCACGCTGGCGGTCACGATGATGTCGTTCTTGCCCGCGGCTTCGGCAGGCTGGCCCTGACGGTGCAGCTCGAAATCCTGCTGCAGCGTGTTGCCGGCGGGGATATCGACCGTCGCGGTCTGATCGGGATAGCCGGTATATTTGACCGTGATCGTCGCCGGTCCGGACGGCAGGTCGACGAAGCGGTACACGCCGCCCTCGACCGAGGCCGTCGAGCGCCGATCGCCGCTCGCAGTCGTCACTTCGACAGTGGCGTCGCCCAGATATTCGCCCGTCGCGGGATCGATGATCTGCCCCGTGAGCGAGCCTTTGCCGGCGACCTGTTCGGCGACGCGCGCAGGCGCGGAGGCGGGTGTCTGGCTCTGGGCTGCGGCCGGGATCGAGGCGATCAGCGGAACGATGATCGCCGAGCTGGAAAGAAAGGAATGTCGAAGTTTCATCTGCCCCTCTCGGATATCTCGCTCTTATCTGATGAACGAGTTATCGAAGTAGATTGTGTCTAATGAAGCGATTAGTCAAGCGGATGGACGTGAGCGAATTCCCGCACTGCAACACGCGTCGGTCGCTATTATATTGAAATATATACAAAATACGCAAAAGCCCCCGGTTGACTGAAGGGCTATTACATTGCTTCTAGTGACACAAATATGACACCTTCGCCCGGAAGCGCGGCGAGGCTGTCCGCAGGGGCGGTGCAGCGCGGCTCTCGGCGGGCGAGATAATGCGTCATTGGTAGATACATATTCAGGCGCACGACTCGGCGGGTTCCCGCACAAAATCGGCTCGTTTCAGCAAAAAATCCGGAAGCTTGACGCGTCCGCCGCTCTATCGGCAGTTGACATATTGCTTTCATAGCGACAATTTTTCCGAAGGCGGATGGGCGGAAGCCTCGGGGGAACTGGCCGGTTGGTCATCGCACGCGAGACACGTCTGTTTGCCGGTGCGGATCCGCGGAGAGCTCATCTCTTCGCGGATGGCGCCTGACGCACGTCTCCCTCGCGAGGATTCCATCATGGTCGAAATGCAAATGGACCCAAGGGCCGTTCCTCCATACCCGCCGGCGGCAAATGCCCTGGAGCGGGCGGGCATCTCTCCCGCACTGGCGGTGGGGTATCTCGGCTTGCTGATCTTCATGATCGGAGACGGCGTAGAGAGCGCCTATCTCTCGCGCTTCCTGGTCGATCGCGGGAACGGCGTGGAGCAGGTCGCCCTGCTGTTTACCGCATATGGACTCAGCGCCTCGGTGGCGGCCTGGTTTTCGGGCGCCTTGTCGGATCTGATCGGCCCGCGCCGGGTAATGATCGCCGGCCTGGCGATCTGGATCGCGGCGCAGCTCGGCTTCCTGCTGCTCGGCGTCGGCGCGAACAGCTATGCCGGGATGCTGCTCTTCTATGCCGTCCGCGGGCTCGCCTATCCGCTGTTCGCCTTCGGCTTCCTCGTCTGGATCACCCGCGTCACGGTGCGCGAGCGCCTCAGCAGCGCCGCGGGGTGGTTCTGGTTCGCCTTCACCGGCGGGCTGCCGACCCTCGGTGCCCTTGTCGCATCGATGCTGCTCCCCGTCGTCGGCCCGCTCGCGACATTATGGGTGGCACTCGGCGTGGTCATCGCCGGCGGCGCGACCGCGTTGCTCGGAACGGCGCAGACGCCGCTTGGCGGCCCGAGCGCCGAGGCCGCGCACGAACATCCGATCGCCACGCTGCTCACCAGCCTGACGCTCGCCTATACCAGGCCCAGGGTCGCCGTCGCCGCGGCGGTGCGGGCGATCAACACGGCATCGCAATTCGGCTTTCTGCTGTTCCTGCCGATCTATTTCACACAGACGCTGGGGTTCGATCTCACCTTCTGGCTGCGGCTGGTCACCGTGATCTTCACCACCAACATCTTCTGCAACCTGGCGTTCGGGTTGATCGGCGATCGGATGGGCTGGCGCAGGACCGTGGCGATCTGCGGCGGCGTGGGCACCGCGATCTCGACGCTCGCCATGTATTATGTGCCGACCTTCTTCGGGCCGGACGGTGCGCCCTGGGTGATCGCGGCGGGCGCCTTCTACGGCGCCACGCTGGCCGGCTATGTCCCGCTCACGGCGCTGACTCCCTGGCTGGCGCCCGAGCGGCGCGGCGCGGCGATGTCGCTGCTAAACCTCGGCGCCGGAGTGAGCGTCTGGCTCGGGCCGGCGGTCGTCGGGCTGCTGCTCGCGCCGATCGGGGCTGTGGGGGTGATGTGGACCTTCGCGCTGCTCCACCTGCTGAGCGCCGGTCTTGCCATGACGCTCACGACATCCGACGCCAGATAAGCCTGCGACCAGCGTAATGACGACATTGTGCATCGACGCCGGGACCACGGTGATCAAGGCGGTGCTGTTCGATCGCGGCGGCGCCGCAATCGGCAGTGCGCGCCGGGAAACGGCGACGCTGCGGCCCAACTGGGCATGGTCCGAACAGTCCATGCCCGCCGTCTGGGATGCGGTCGTCGATCTCGTCCGCGAGCTCAAGGCGGCGGCGGGCGCGCCGATCGAGGCCCTGTCGATCACCGGGCAGGGCGACGGCGCCTGGCTGATCGACGCCGAGGGCGAGCCGACCGGCCCGGCGATCCTGTGGAACGACGGCCGCGCCGGTGCCATCGTCGAGACCTGGCACAAAAATGGCCTGATCGCGGAGGACTTCCGGGTTTGCGGCAGCCGCAGCTTCGCGGGCGCCCCGCACGCTATCCTTGCCTGGCTGGCGCAGCACGATCCCGAGCGTCTCCGCCGATCGGCGTCGCTGCTGAGCTGCACGGGCTGGATCAACTTCAAGCTGACGGGCAACCGGCGGATCGATGCCTCGGATGCCGCGCTGCCGTTCCTCGATCTCGCAAGCGGCGCCGCGCGTGCGGATGTGTGGGAGCGCTTCGGGATCGGCGCGGCCGAGCGGCTGCTGCCCGAACTCGTCGCCGACGAAGCCCGCGCGGCGCCGATCGACCCGCGCGTGGCGGAGCAGCTCGGGCTCGCGGCGGATGTGCAGATCGTGCTCGCGCCCTATGACATCGGGTGCATGGCGCTGGGCGTCGGCGCGACCGATCCCGGCCAGGCCTGCGCGATCCTGGGCACGACGATCTGCGTCCAGTCGGTGCTCGGCGCGCCCGATCTTTCGGGGAGCCCCACGGGGATCAACATTCCGCTTTTCGACCGCTTCCTGCGCGCCTTCCCGACGCTTGCCGGGTGCGAGGTGCTCGACCGGATGATCGCGCTGACGGGGGCAGGCTCGGTCGAGGACTTCGAGGGGCTTGCCCGCCAGGCGGCGCCGGGCGCCGACGGGCTGCTGCTGCTGCCCTATCTCTCGCCGGCGGGCGAGCGCGCGCCGTTCTACAGCGTCGAGGCCTGCGGCGTGCTGCACGGGCTGCGGACCACGCACGGGCGCAGCGAAATCGCGCGCGCCACCTTCGAAGCGCTCGCCTTCACCGTCGCCGACTGTCTTGCCTTCGCGGCGCAGATGCCGGACGCGATCATGCTGTGCGGCGGCGGTGCGCGGAGCGATCTCTGGTGCCAGTTGATCGCGGATACGACCGGCTGCACGGTCCGCCGTTCGACGGAGCAGGAAGTCGGCGCACGTGGCGCACTGGTGGCCGCGCACGCGGTCCTGCGGGGCGTGAATATCGGCCTGGCGTTCGCGCAGATGGACGTCGCAACCGAGCATTTCGCGCCCGACAATGCCGGCCGCGCGCAAGGTCAGGCCCGGATCGAGCGTGCGCGCCGATTGCGGACGCTCGCGGCGCACGACTGGACCCTGTCGGGGGATGCCGCCCATGGCTGAGGCTCCGCGCTGGATCGGCATCGACATCGGCACGCAGGGCGTTCGCGCGACCGTGCTCAGCGAGGCCGCCGAGATCATCGGGAGCGGCGCCGCGCCGCTCGAAGGTCGCCGCAGCGAGGGCCGGCACGAGCAGAGCGCCGAAGCCTGGTGGACTGCCGCACGCCAGGCGCTCGGCCAGGCTCTGACCGGATTACGCCGCGACACGATCCAGGCACTTGCGATCGCTGCGACATCGGGGACCATTGTGCTCGTCGATGCCGTCGGGCGCCCGGTTTCGCCGGGCGTAATGTACGACGATACGCGTGGTGCGCCTTATGTCGACGCAGTCAACGCAGCGGGTGCTGAGCAATGGCAGGCGATGGGCTATGCGCGGATGCAGCCCGCCTGGGCGCTTCCCAAGCTGCTGAGCCTGATGCGCGAGCCGGGGCTGGGGACGGGCGTGCGCGTTCTCCACCAGGCCGATTATGTGGCCGAGCGGCTCGCGGGCAGTCCCGTCGCCACCGACACGTCGCAGGCGCTCAAGACCGGCTGCGACCTCGACCGGTTGGTATGGCCGGCCGACGTTCTCGACGCGCTCGGGATCGACACGGCGTGGATGCCGCCGCTGGTGGTACCCGGCACGATCATCGGGCAGGTATCGCCCTCTGCCGCCGAGGAGCTCGGGTTGCCGGCCGGCATGGCCATCGTGGCGGGGATGACCGATAGCTGCGCGGCGCAGCTGGGTGCCGGCGCAGTGGCTCCCGGCGAATGGAATTCGGTGCTGGGCACGACGCTGGCATTCAAGGGCGTCGCCGAGCGCCGCGTCACCGATCCGGCGGGCGTGCTCTATTCGCACCGCGGCCTCGACGGGCAATGGCTGCCCGGCGGCGCCTCGAGCAGCGGCGCGGGGATCGTCACGGAGCGGCTGCGCGGGCGCGACCTGGGCCTGCTCGGGCTGCCCGCCGCCGCGGCGCTGGCCCCCGATCTCTTCACCTATCCGCTTGCCGGTCGCGGCGAGCGCTTTCCCTTCGTCGAGCCGGGCGCCGTCGCCTTTTCAAGCCGCGAGCCCGGCAGCGATGCCGAAGCGCTCGCGGCGATCATGATGGGCCTCGCCTATGTCGAGCGGCTCTGCTTCGAGATGATCGAAAGCCTGGGCCTTCCGGTAGAGGGCGCCGTGACGATGACCGGTGGCGCGACGTCCAATGCGCATTGGACACAACTTCGCGCGGACGTACTTGGCCGCGAAGCAGTCGTGCCCGCGCGGAGCGGCGCCGCGCTGGGGATGGCGCTGCTCGCCGGTGCCGCCGTGTCTGACGAGCCTTTGGCGGCGCTATCCGCGCGGTGCCCACGGCAGCGCGCCCGGTTCGCGCCCGCGCAGTCCCGCGC
>DATLJJ010000357.1:0-1537 GCA_035538975.1 Sphingomonas sp.
GAACGTCAAGGCTGCGGCGGATGCAGGCGCCGATGCCGCGTTGATGGTTCCGCCCTATTACAACCGCCCGAGTCAGGAAGGCATCTTCCGTCACTTCGCGGCCGTGGCGGAGGCCACCGATTTGCCGGTCGTGCTCTACAATGTGCCCGGCCGTACCGTTACCGACATCCAGCCGGCGACGATGGCGCGGATCGTCCGGGCCTTTCCGGACAAGTTCATCGGCGTGAAGGACGCGACTGGCCAGCTCGCGCGCGTCTCCGAGCAGCGCGCCGGGTGCGGGACGGGTTTCGTCCAGCTCTCGGGCAACGACGAGACCGCGCTGGCCTTCAACGCGATGGGCGGGGTGGGGTGCATCTCGGTCTCGGCCAATGTCGCGCCGAAGCTGTGCGCCGAATTCCAGGCGGCCTGGGCCGCGGGCGACAATGCCCGCGCGCTCGAGCTCCACGACCTTCTCTATCCGCTGCACGTCGCGATGTTCACCGACGCTTCGCCCGGCCCGGTGAAGTACGCTGTCGGGCGTGTACGGCCCGACTTCCCGACCGAGCTGCGCCTGCCGATGACCGAAGCGGGCGAAGCAAGCCGCAAGGCCGTCGACGCAGCACTGGAGCACGCTGGGCTGGTTTGAGGCGTTTCTCCGATCCTTCCCCGCCAGGGGGAGGTGTCAGCCGCAGGCTGACGGAGGGGGCGGATGCCAGAACGATCCGGTGTGTTTGCTCCCCCTCCGTCGCCTTCGGCGCCAGCTCCCCCTGGCGGGGGAGGATTAAGGGCATCCCCGCCACATAATCGCCTTCCCTTCGTCGCGTCGCGTGCCTACATGCGCCGTCCCATGCCTCGTCCGCGTCCTACCACTTTCGACAAGAAGAAGATCGTCGCCGAGAACCGGCGCGCGCGCTTCGACTATTTCATCGAGGACACTTATGAGGCCGGCATCGCGCTCACCGGCACCGAAGTGAAGTCGCTGCGCTTCGGCGAGGGTTCGATCGCCGAAGCCTATGCCGAAGTGACCGCCGAGGAAGTGTGGCTGGTCAATTCGAACATCCCCGAGTTCAGCCACGGCAACCGCTTCAACCACGAGCCGAAGCGGCCCCGTAAATTGCTCCTTCATGAGCGCGAGATAAACAAGCTTCACGGGGCGGTGGCCCGCGAAGGCATGACGCTCGTCCCCCTGTCGATCTACTTCAACGGACGGGGGCGCGCGAAGGTCGAGCTGGCGCTGGCGAAGGGCAAGAAGACGCATGACAAGCGCGAGACCATCAAGGAACGCGACTGGAAGCGCGAGCAGCAGCGGCTCCTCCGCGACCGTGGCTGACCGGCGCGCTTCCGAGCGGCTCCGCGCCTGGGCGGACCGCAACAAGCCGACGCGCGAGAGCTTCGAGTCGAATCGCTGGCTCAAGCCGGTCGCGCACCGCATCCTGCATTCGTCGCTGTGGCGGATGACGCGCCGGTCGGTCCCGCGCGGCGTGGCGCTGGGCATGTTCACCGGCATCCTGATCCCGATGGGGCAGATTCCGGCCTCGGCGGTGCTCGCGCTGCCGCT
>DATLJJ010000358.1:0-1794 GCA_035538975.1 Sphingomonas sp.
TGCGCGGCGAACGTCCGCTGCGCTTCATGCTTGCCGGCGCGGCGAACACTGCGTTCGGGCTGGCGATCTATCCGCTGCTGCTGTGGAGCGTGCCGGCGTTCCACACCCATTATCTGATCGCGCTAGCGCTCGCCCAGGCGATCAGCCTGTGCTTCGCTTTCGGCACCTACAAGCTCGGCGTGTTCCGCACGCGCGGCAACATCGCGCGCGAGTTCGGCGTTTTCTCGAGCTTCTACCTGTTCAACTATGCAGCGAACTGGGCGGCGCTGCCCTTGCTTGTCGAGGTCGGCGGAGTCCCGCCGATCCTCGCGCAACTGGGCTTCACTGCGGCGCTGATCCTCGGCTCGTGGTTCTGGCACAGCCGCGTCACTTTCCGTTCCGCAGGGGGGCTCGCATGAGCGACTTTCTTCACCGCGCGTGCCCGGGCTGCAGCGCCACTCACAGCGTTGAGGAAGCGCACAGCCCGGTCCGCGCCGAGACGATGAGCGTCGAGGCGCTCCGCCCCTATTGGTCGGGCCTGTTCAGCGAGAAGCGCTTCTTCACCTATCATCGCTGCCGCACCTGCGGGCTGCTCTACAATCCCCGCTTCTTCGACGGTGCGCATCTCGCCGAGCTCTATTCGAGCATGGCGCCCAATATGGAGCTCGTCTCCAACGACGCGATCGCCGCGACCCAGAAGGGCTATTTCGACGTAGCCGCGGCGCATGCCGGCCTCGACGGCGGCTATCTCGAGATCGGCCCCGATACCGGCCATATCGTCCGCGAAGCGGCGACGCGCGGCACGTTCGGGCATTTCTGGCTGTTCGAGCCCAATCGCGCGATCCACGACACGCTGCGCGCCTCGGCCGGCGGGCGGCCGGCTACGCTGCTCACCGACATGGACGATCTCGCGCCGGTGCCGGACGGGTCGATCGGGCTCGCGGTGATGGTGCATGTGCTCGATCATCTGCTCGATCCGCTGACCATGCTCGCCCAGATCCGCACGAAGCTGCGTCCCGGCGGGAAGCTGCTGATCGTCACCCACAACGAGAAGTCGCTGCTGCGCAGCCTGATGGGCATGCGCTGGCCGCCCTTCTGCCTCCAGCATCCCGAACTCTACAATCCGTGGACGATCGCCGCGCTGCTCAATCGCGCCGGCTATGCCGACGTGCGGGTCGAGCGCAGCCGCAACTATTTCCCGGTCGAGTTCCTCGCGCGTCAGGCGCTCTGGACGATCGGCCTCAAGCCGGCCCGGCTGCCGCTGCCCCGCGTCTCGCTGGGGCTTCGGCTCGGCAATATGCTCACCCTTGCGACCGCGCCGGCTCAGGCGGCCGCCAGTGCGGATCCCCTGCTCGAAGCTGCGGAATAATAATCGGCGATCTGGGCGAGGGTGACCGCACGGGCATCCGCGCCCTGCCCCACCGCCTTGTGCCAGGCGACGATCCAGCCGAGCGCCTGCTCGAGGTCCAGCGCCGGACGCCAGCCCAGCGCCGTTCGCGCCTTCGAGCAATCGAGCCGCAGCAGTCCCGCCTCGTGCACATGGCTGCGCTGATCGGCCGCGGCGACACTGGCGTGGTCGCCCCACAGCGCACGCATCTGCTCGACGATCCACGAGACGGGCCGTGCGTCGTCGTCCGAAGGGCCGAAATTCCAGGCATCGGCGAATTGCCGCTCCCCGGCGAGCAGGCGTTCGGCGATCCGCAGGTAACCGCCCAGCGCCTCGAGCACATGCTGCCACGGCCGCACCGATCCGGGCGAGCGGATCAGCGGTGCCGCGCCGGCTTCGAACGCGCGGATCAGGTCGGGCACCAGCCG
>DATLJJ010000359.1:0-4798 GCA_035538975.1 Sphingomonas sp.
GCACCCGTAGCGTTTCAACGCTTCATTACAGGGTGGGCCGCTGCTCCTTACCGGTCGCGCGGCCCACCCGACCCGGGTTTTCCTGACAGATTGATGCGAGTCGCCGCCCTTTGGCACGCGAAGAGCCGTGCCCCGGCGAAGGCCGGGGCCTAGTATCGGCGAATTCGAAAATGATGTCCGGGCGCATTGGCGACGCGACAGCTGGGCCCCGGCCTTCGCCGGGGTACTCCTACGGCTTCAAGCCTGCGTCGTCGTGCCCTTGTCGGCCAGCAGCTGCTGAAGCTCGCCGCTCTCGAACATCTCCATCATGATGTCCGATCCGCCGACGAATTCGCCCTTCACATAAAGCTGCGGGATCGTCGGCCAGTCCGAGAATGCCTTGATGCCCTGGCGGATGCCCTGGTCCTGGAGCACGTCGACGCTTTCGAACTCGACGCCCAGATGGTTCAGGATAGCCACCGCGCGGCTCGAGAAGCCGCACTGCGGAAAGAGCGGGCTACCCTTCATGAAGAGGAGCACGTCGTTGCTGTCCACCAGGCCCTGGATGCGGTCCTGCACTTCGTCGGTCACTTGTCCTTACTCCTCGACTGGCGCTTCGGTGGTGAGCTGGAGCGCGTGGAGCACGCCGCCCATCCGGCCACCCAGCGCGGCATAGACCGCCTGATGCTGGCGCACTCGCGGCATGCCCTTGAATAATGGGCTCACCACCCGCGCGGCATAATGATCGCCGTCGCCGGCAAGGTCGGTGATCTCGACGCGGGCATCGGGGATGCCCGCCTTGATCAGCGCCTCGATCTCGGCCGCGGGCATCGGCATCTTACTTGGCTTCCATGAGCTGGCGACGCGCCTCGACGAGCTGCTCATCGAGCGCGCGGCGCACCATCGCCTCGTCGGCGTCCACGCCGGCGGCGAGCAGATCGCCCAGCACCTTGCGGATCACGTCCTCGTCGCCGGCTTCCTCGAACTCGGCCTGCACGACTGCCTTGGCATAGGCGTCGGTCTCTTCAGGGGTGAGGTTCATCTTGGCCGCCGCCCACTGGCCAACCAGCCGGTTGCGCCGCGCGGTGACGCGGAACGCCATTTCCTCGTCGCGCGCGAACTTCGCCTCGAATGCCCGCTCGCGATCGTCGAAAGTCGTCATGTGGTCCTCAAGCCCCTTTGATGCCGTTTCGTCCGAGATAGGAGGGCGGCGGGGGCAAGGCAACTCTCCACGCCGTCCGCGTGCAAAAGCCGTCTCCCGCCTGCGGGAGAGGGCTTTTTCAGTCCGCCACCTTCACCACCAGTTTCCCGATCGCCTCTCTGGCGGCCATCTTCGCGATCGCCTTGCCGCCGTCCGCCAGCGCGAAGCTCTCCGTCACACGCGGTGTGATCCGGCCCTCGCTCCACAGGCGGAAGAGGCGTTCGACATGCGCCTGGTTCGCCTTGGGATCGCGTGCGGCAAAGGCGCCCCAGAAGACGCCGCACACGTCGCAGCTCTTGAGGAGCGTGAGGTTGAGCGGCAGCCGCGGAATGCCCGCGGGGAAGCCGACCACGAGATAGCGCCCCTCCCAGCCGATCGCGCGCAGCGCCGGCTCGGCATAGTCGCCGCCCACCGGATCGTAGATCACGTCTGCGCCCTGCGGCCCCACCGCTGCCTTGAACGCATCCGCGAGCGCCTTCGACGCTTCCTTGTCGAGCGGCCCGCGCGGATAGACCAGCGTGCGGTCCGCGCCGGCAGCCGTCGCAGCGGCGGCCTTCTCCCCGGACGAAGCCGCAGCGACGACGGTCGCGCCGAACGCCTTGCCCAGCTCCACTGCCGCCAGCCCCACTCCGCCGGCCGCGCCGAGCACGAGCAGCGTGTGCCCCTCGCGCAGCTTGCCGCGGTCGAGCAGCGCGTGGATCGTCGTCGCATAGGTGAGGAGCAGCGCCGCGCCCTCCTCGAAGCTGCGGCCCTCGGGCAGGAGCTGGAGGCGCGGCGCGTCCACGACGACCTTCTCCGCCAGCCCGCCATGCCCGATCACGCCGAGCACCCGGTCGCCGGGCGCAAGCCCGGTCACGCCCTCGCCCACTGCTTCGACCACGCCGGCGATCTCGCCGCCGGGCGCGAAGGGGCGCTGCGGCTTGAACTGGTATTTGTCCTCGATGATCAGGACGTCGGGATAGTTGATCGCGCACGCCTTGACCGCGACCAGCACCTGCCCCGCCCCCGGTACGGGATCCGGAAGCTCTTCCAGGCTTAGAGTGTCAGGTCCGCCCGGTGCCTTCGACAGCAGTGCCTTCATGCCCGCCTCTCCCCGCGATCCAGGGCCGCGCAGCGGCGACGCCGGACTCATATTTCGAAATCGCGGTATCCCTTGCCAGCGTCATGCCGATCTCGTCCAGCCCCTGCATCAGGCAGGCGCGGCGGAAGGCGTCGAGCTCGAAGGGGAAACGGTCCTGGAAGGGCGTGGTGACGGTCATCGTCTCCAGATCGACGGTGATCTCGTCGGTCGCGCCGACCTCGACCAGCCGGTCGATCGCCTCCTGCGGCAGCACCACCGGCACGATACCGTTCTTGAAGGCATTGCCCGAGAAGATGTCCGAGAAGCTCGGCGCGATCACGGCCCTGATGCCCATGTCCGCCAACGCCCAGGCGGCATGCTCGCGGCTCGACCCGCAGCCGAAGTTGTCGCCGGCCACCAGCACCGGGGCGCCGGCGTAGCGCGGATCGTCGAAGATGTTGCCGGGCTGCGCGCGCACGGTCTCGAACGCGCCCTTGCCCAGCCCCTCGCGCGTGGTCGTCTTGAGCCAGTGCGCGGGAATGATGATGTCGGTGTCGATGTTCTTGGCGCCCCAGGGATAGGCGCGCCCCTGGACCTTGATGACGGGTTCCATCAGCGGGCACTCGCGGGAAAGGCGGGAAGCTTGGCGACGTCGGCGGGTTCGTGCTGGATCACGACCTTCGCTTTCAGATTCGCGGCGATGGCGCGGAAACGGTCGCTCGAGGCGAGCGTGTCGGCGCGGTTGCTGTTGAAGCTCGGCACTTCGTTCTTCTCGAAGCTTTCGCTTGCGTGGAACTGATCGCCCGTGAGGAGGACGGGGCCGGTCTGCTTGAGGCGGACGAGCAGCGAATGGTGGCCGTCGGTGTGGCCGGGCATGCCGAGCATGACCACGCTGCCATCGCCGAACACGTCATGATCGCGCTTGACCGGCTGCGCCTTGCTGCCGCCGTCGACCCACGGCTTCACCCGGTCGCGGCGCTCGGGGGGCTGCGTGCGCAGCGCCTCGAGGTCGGGCGCGCCGATGAGCAGCGTGGCGCCCGGGAAGTCCGCCGCCTGGCCGATGTGGTCGAAATGATTGTGGCTGATACCGACGAAATCGATTTGCCCGGGCTTCACCCCGATGCGCGCGAGCTGGCGCGTGAGCCGCTCCTTGACGCTCACCGTGAAGACCCCGTCGACGCTCGACTTGCCCTCGAGCTCGCCGGGGAGGCCCGTGTCCCAGAGCAGATAGTCGCTGCCGTGGCGGATCAGATAGCAGCTGTCGACGAGCCGATAGGGCTTGCCGTCATAGCGGTGGCTGTCGCTGAACACACCAAAGTCGGAGACGGAGAGATCGCCGCAATCGAGCCGCCACAGCTCGACGTCGGTCGACGGGGCAACAGCCTCAGGTGCCGCAGTGGCCGCAACGGCCAGCAGCAGGGATCCCCACATCGTCATCATGCCTCCTCCCGCATGGCGCGGGCAGGAAGCGCGCCGATCAGATGGCCGGTGCCCGCTCCGCCGCGGGAGCCGGACGGCTCTCCACTGCGCTCGCATAGGCCGCGGCCAGGCCGCACAACACCGTACCCGTGATCAACGCCACCAGCGCCCGCTTCATTTGCCACCCCTTTACGCATTCGCCGACACCAGATCCCTGACGTCGGTCAAGCGCCCGGTGACCGCAGCTGCTGCCGCCATGGCCGGCGAAAGCAGGTGCGTACGCGCCCCCGGACCCTGTCTACCTACGAAGTTCCTATTAGATGTTGAAGCACAACGTTCGCCACTCGGGACTTTATCGGGGTTCATCGCCAAGCACATCGAGCAGCCGGGCTCGCGCCATTCGAAACCCGCCTCGGTGAAGATGCGGTCGAGACCCTCGGCCTCGGCCTGGCGCTTGACCAGTCCCGAGCCCGGCACGATCAGCGCCTGGCGGATGCGGTCGGCGACATGACGCCCCTTCACCACCGCCGCGGCGGCGCGCAGATCCTCGATCCGGCTGTTGGTGCACGATCCGATGAAGACATGCTCGATACCGATGTCCTGCATCGCGGTGCCCGGCGTCAGGCCCATATAGTCGAGCGACTTCTGCGCCGCGACGCGCTTCGACGGATCGGCGAAGCTCTCCGGATCGGGGACCGCGCCGGTGATCGGCACCACGTCCTCGGGGCTGGTGCCCCAGGTGAGCGAAGGCGCGATGTCGCTCGCCTCGAGCCGCACGACGCGGTCGTACTGCGCGGCGGCGTCGGTGGGAAGCGTGCGCCAATAAGCGACCGCCTTCTCCCAATCCTCGCCGGCGGGGGCGAGCGGACGGCCCTTCAGATATTCGAACGTCTTGTCGTCGGGCGCGATCAGGCCCGAACGCGCCCCGCCCTCGATCGACATGTTCGAGACGGTCAGCCGCCCCTCGACCGACATGGCGCGGATCACTTCGCCGGTATATTCGACGACATAGCCCGTGCCGCCCGCAGCGCCGATGCGGCCGATGATCGCGAGCACCACGTCCTTGGGGCTCACGCCGAAGCCGAGCGTGCCGTCGACGCGGATCTCCATCGTCTTCGAGGGCGAGAGCAGCAGCGTCT
>DATLJJ010000360.1:0-7745 GCA_035538975.1 Sphingomonas sp.
CGTTGCGGATCGCGGCGTCGAACGCGCCGCCGGCCAGGTCGTGCGGCTCGGGCGAAAGGTCGAGGTCGAGCTGGATTCCGGGATGTGTCGCGCGGAAGCCGCCCAGGCGCGGGATCAGCCAGCTCGTCCCCATCGTGGGAAGCGCAGTGATGGCGAGGCGCGTCTCGTCGATCTCCACTGCGCGCGCGAAGCTGGCGCGGAGTGCCGCGAAGGCGCGGATCGCTTCCTCCGCCACGGCTTCGCCCGCCGGCGTCAGCGCCACGCAATGGGCATGGCGGGCGAACAGCGCCACGCCGGTCTGCCGCTCGAGCCGGCGGATGTGATAGCTGACCGATGCCGCCGAAGTGCCGAGCTCGCGCGCCGCGCCCGCAAAGCTGCCGGTGCGCGCGGCGGCTTCGAACGCGCGTATCGCGGGAAGCGACGGGAGCGGCGAATCGAGCATAAGTATCGCTTGCCCTCTACCCGGCTTTGTCGCGTCCTCAAAGCGACGCACCGCTGTCATCCTCCGTGGCGACAGGAGGGAGAAGGCGCATGTGGGCGAGCCTGGGTGCATTGCTGCTGCTGGCACCGCTGGAGGGGCCGGTCGCCGCCCCGGGCGCGGCAACCGCCGTCGCCGAGCAGCGGGACGGCAGCCACGATTTCGATTTCCTTATCGGCGACTGGAAGGCGCACGTCCGGCGACTTCCCGAGCGGCTCGTCGGCTCGAACGTCTGGGTGGAGTATGACGGCATCTCCAACCACCACAAGCTGCTCGACAGCAACGCCAATTTCGAGGAGTTCGACGTCCGCAGCAAGGACGGTGCCCGGATCAAGGCCCAGACGCTGCGCCTCTACAATCCGGAGAGCCGGCAATGGTCGATCTACCTCGTCGACCTCGACAAGGGCACGCTCGAACTGCCGCCGGTGATCGGCGGCTTCACCGGCAGTCGTGGCGAGTTCTACAACCAGCAGCTCTGGAAGGGCCGCGCGATCCTGGTGCGCTACATGTGGGTGAGCGAGTCGCCCCGTTCGGCCCGCATGGAACAGGCCTTTTCCGACGACGGCGGCAGGAGTTGGGAAGTGAACTGGATCTGCGAGCTCAGCCGCTGAACGGCCGAGCTCGCGATCCCGTCGGCCTCAGCGGCCGAAGACGCGATCGAAGATCGTGTCGACGTGCTTGTAATGATAGCCGAGGTCGAACTTGTCCTCGAGTTCCTGCGCGCTGAGCGCCGCGGTGACTTCGGCATCCGCCTTGAGCAGCTCGAGCAGCGAGAGCTGGCCGTCCGACTCCCACACCTTCATCGCGTTGCGCTGGACTAGGCGGTAGGCGTCCTCGCGGCTCACCCCGGCCTGCGTCAGCGCAAGCAGCACGCGCTGCGAATGGACGAGCCCGCCCATGCGATCGAGGTTCTTCTGCATCCGCTCGGGATAGACGAGCAGCTTGTCGACGACGCCGGTGAGGCGGGCGAGCGCGAAATCGAGCGTGATCGTGGCGTCCGGCCCGATGTAGCGCTCGACCGACGAGTGCGAGATGTCGCGCTCGTGCCACAGCGCGACGTTCTCCATCGCCGGGATGGCGGCGCTGCGCACCACGCGCGCGAGGCCGGTGAGGTTCTCGGTGAGCACAGGGTTGCGCTTGTGCGGCATCGCCGACGAGCCCTTCTGACCGGGCGAGAAATATTCCTCGGCCTCCAGAACCTCGGTGCGCTGGAGGTGGCGGACCTCGACCGCGAGCCGCTCGATCGACGAGGCGATCACGCCCAGCGTCGCGAAGAACATCGCGTGGCGATCGCGCGGGATCACCTGGGTGGAGACCGGCTCGACCGACAGGCCGAGCTTGGCGGCGACGTGCTGCTCCACGCGCGGATCGATGTTGGCGAAGGTGCCGACCGCGCCCGAGATGGCGCAGGTGGCGATGTCCGCGCGGGCGGCGAGCAGGCGCGTCCTGGCGCGGGCGAACTCGGCATGGGCCTCGGCGAGCTTGAGGCCGAAGGTCACCGGCTCGGCATGGATGCCGTGGCTGCGGCCGATCGTCGGCGTGAGCTTGTGCTCCTTCGCCCGGCGTTCGAGCACTTCGAGCAGCTTGTCGAGATCGGCGAGCAGGATGTCGCTGGCGCGCGCGAGCTGGACCGCGAGGCAGGTGTCGAGCACGTCCGAGCTCGTCATGCCCTGATGCATGAAGCGGGCTTCCTCGCCGACCTGCTCGGCGACCCAGGTGAGGAAGGCGATCACGTCGTGCTTGGTGACGGCTTCGATGGCGTCGATCGCGTCGACGTCGATCGCGGGGTTGGTCGCCCACCAGTCCCACAGCGCCTTTGCCGCGGCCCTGGGCACCACGCCCAGCTCGGCGAGCGCGTCGGTCGCGTGCGCCTCGATCTCGAACCAGATGCGATAGCGGCTTTCGGGCGACCAGATCGCGGTCATCTCCGGACGCGCGTAGCGGGGGACCATGGCTTTCCTTTCGAGGGCGTTTCGCCGCGCGGCGCGGGGCGCATTGCGACGGGGCGGCCCCTAGCAGGGGCGGGCCGGTGCCGCAACGCCGGGACGGGGGAACCGGGCCAGCCGCTCGCCGGTTCGAAGAACGTCCGGAACCGGATGCGGCCGCAATTCCGGACGCTGCTGGAGACGCCGGAATGCTCAGCCACGCTCTTATCCTCCCGCTGCTCGCGACGACGCCGCTGCTGGCGCAGCAGGTCCCGCCCGGCGATCCGGCACAGCAGGAACGCAAGACTCCTCCCGCGGACAAGGAAGCCCCGTCTCCGGACGATCCGCTGCCCGACGCCCGCAAGCCGGAGCCGTTGCCGCCGGAATCGATGCCGAGCCCGGATCCGCCGCCGGCGACCGAGGCGGCGCAGCCGACGCCCGCGCCGACGCCTACACCTACGCCGACGCCCACCCCCACGCCGCAGGGTTCCCCACAGCAACCGCCGGCCGATCCGCGTTGAGCTTCTGACGGCGCGCCGCGCCCCTAGATCAGTCCCATCGCGCGCAGGCTCGAATGGCCCTGGGTGCCGATGATGACATGGTCGTGCAGCGCGATGCCCAGCCGTTTGCCCGCCTCGGCGATGTTGCGCGTGATGTCGATGTCGGCCCGGCTGGGGCTGGGGTCGCCCGAGGGATGGTTGTGCACCAGGATGATCGCGGCCGAACCGAGATCGATCGCGCGGCGGATGACTTCGCGGACATGCACCGCGGCTTCATCGGTCGAGCCGGTCCACATCAGCTCGTCGCGGATCAGCATGTTCTTCGAATTGAGATGCAGCACGCGCACGCGCTCGATCGCATGGTGTGCCATGTCGGCGCGGAGGTAATCGAGCAGCGCCTGCCAGTTGGCGAGCACCGGACGCTCCGCCACCTGGCCGCGGAGCAGCCGGAGCGCGGCGGCGTGCGCGGTCTTCAGGGCCGCGGCGCTGGTTTCGCCCATGCCCTCGACGCGCGCGAGCGCCTCGGCATCGGCAGTGAGCACCCCGGCGATCCCGCCGAATTCGGCGAGCAAAGCCTTGGCGATCGGCTTGGTGT
The DNA here is from genome assembly GCA_035538975.1 of Sphingomonas sp. Taxonomy (GTDB): domain Bacteria; phylum Pseudomonadota; class Alphaproteobacteria; order Sphingomonadales; family Sphingomonadaceae; genus Sphingomonas. The sequence continues at coordinate 3,499 of DATLJJ010000360.1, forward strand.
CGCGCCGGGGAATGGCCAGAGCCAGGAGATATTCGACCAGCTCGTGATCGAGCAGCGCATCGGGCCCGCCCTCGAACAGCCGCTGGCGCAGGCGCGCGCGGTGGCCGGAATTGTCTGGTGCCTCGGCGGACATGCGCGAGATATGCGCGGGGCAAGGAGTGGACGCAATCGTGCGGCATGTCCCAAAAAGCCACTGGTGTTGACTCGTCCGGCCACCCTTCCTAAAGCGCCCCTGCCTTGGCGGGCTCGACCTCGGCACATGGCGCCTTGCCCTGCCGGAAACGGCTGATAGGAGAGGCGAAATGGCCGAAAATGAGCCCGGACCGGACCCCTTGCCCGAGGACCCCCGCATCGCTTCGCTCAACGCGCGGCTGAAGCGGGCCAAATCGGAAGAGGCGATCAGGACGCGTGAGGCGGAAGCACCGGGCGATCAGAATTATCGCATGGGCAACCGCGTTCTTGCCGAGCTGATCGGAGGGATGGTCGGAGGAGCGGTCATCGGGGGTACCCTCGACTGGTTGCTCGGTACCTCTCCGTGGCTCCTGCTCGCTCTCCTTTTCCTCGGAATCGTGAGCGCGTTCAGGAACATCATCAGGATTTCGAATCAGCGCTCGAAGTGATCCTTCGGGCGCTTTGGCTAATACGGGACCCAGGGCACAGCGTGGCGGCGGAATCAGGCAAGATCGACCCGATGCACCAGTTCGAGGTGCAGACGATCTGGGACGGCTTCAATGTGGCCGGCCATCAGATCGCCTTCACCAACTCGGCGCTCTGGATGTGCGCGGCTGCGGTCGTGCTGTGGGTGTTCATGCTCGGCGGCATGAAGCGGCAGGTCGTTCCCGGCCGCTGGCAGATGATGGTCGAGACCTTCACCGGCTTCATCGACAACCTGCTGAAGGCGAACATCGGCAAGGAGGGACGCAAGTTCGTCCCCTATGTCTTCTCGCTCTTCATGTTCATCCTGTTCGCGAATGTGCTCGGCCTGATGCCCTTCGGCATCTTCCGCCTGCATCCCTTCACGGTCACCAGCCACTTCACCGTCACCGGCGTGCTGGCGATCCTCAGCTTCTCGATCGTACTGATCGTCGGCTTCGCCAAGCACGGGCTGCGCTTCTTCTCGCTGTTCGCGCCCAAGGGGACTCCGATCCCCGTGCTGCTGCTCGTCGCGCCGATCGAGTTCGTCTCGTTCATGGTGCGCCCCTTCAGCCTCGCGCTGCGACTGTTCGTGGCGATGACCGCCGGGCACATCCTGCTCAAGGTTCTCGCCGGCTTCATCATCAATGCCGGCAACGCCGGTGCGGTGGTGGGCGTGGGCGTCGGCGTGCCGAGCTTCCTGCTGATGGTGGGCGTGTCGGCGCTGGAGATGCTGGTGGCAGGCGTGCAGGCCTATGTCTTCGCGCTGCTTACCTCGCTGTACATCAATGATGCCGTGCACCTGCACGATCATCACTGATCCCGTTTTCTCGTTAAACTGAAATTCGACCAAGGAGTTATTCAAATGGAAGGTGAAGCGATCAAGCTGCTCGGCGCGGGCCTCGCTGCTATCGGTGCCGGTCTGGCCGCGCTCGGCGTGGGCAACGTCTTCGCGTCGTACCTGCAGGGCGCGCTGCGCAACCCGGGTGCCGCTGCGAGCCAGCAGGGCAACATGTTCATCGGCTTCGCGGCCGCCGAGCTTCTCGGTCTGCTCGCGTTCGTCGTGGCGGTGCTGCTGATCTTCGTCGCCTAACATTCCGAGTCCGGGCCGGTTTCGGCCGGCCCGCATCCGGACAGGATCAAAATGCCTCAGATAGAACAGATCGCCGCGACCTATGCGTCCCAGATCTTCTGGACGCTGCTGACGTTCGGCTTCGTCTTCCTGGTCGTGGGCCTGGGCATGCTGCCCAAGGTCCTTTCGACCGTGGACGAGCGCGACAAGACGGTTTCGGACGACCTGGCTGCGGCGGAAGCCGCCCGGGCTGCCGCCGACGCCGCCGAGGAGCGGTGGCGTGCGCAGGACAATGACGCGCGCGCCGCGGTGCAGAAGCGCCTTGCCGACGCGCGCGCCAAGGGCACCGCCAAGGCCGAGAAGACGCTCGCCACGGCAAGCGCCAAGATCGACGCCAAGATCGCCGAGGCCGAGGCGCGCATCGCGGCGGCCAGCGCGGCCGCCGGCGACGAGCTCGAGGCAGTGGCGACCGAGGCAGCGCGCGACATCGTCGCTCGCCTCTCGGGTGCCAAGGTCACGGCCGCGGAGGCCAAGAAAGCAGTGAAGGCGGCGCTCAATGGCTGAGGCAGCACATCCCGCAGCGACTCCGGCCGCCGAGGGCGCGGGCGAGCAGAAGCTGGGTGAGACCATCCACGAGATGGGTGTCCCCGACACCGGCACCAAGGCAGTGACGATCGAGCACAGCGGCCCGAGCGAGGCGCACTCGGATCCCACGATCTTCGGGCTGGACGCGACCGTCTGGGTCTCGATCGCGATGGCGGTCTTCCTGCTCGTGCTGGTCTGGAAGAAGGTGCCGGGGCTGATCGCGCGCGGGCTCGACGCGAAGATCGCGGAGATCCGCAACCGGCTCGAGGAGGCGAAGCAGCTTCGTGCCGAGGCCGAGGCGCTGCGCGACGAATATGCGCGCAAGATCGCAGGCCTCGAGGCCGAGACGCAGGCGATGCTGGCCCATGCCGACGAGGAGGCCAAGGCCGTCCTCGCTCGTGCCGAGGCTGATGCCCGGGAGCTGACCAAGCGCCGCACCAAGATGGCCGAGGACAAGATCGCGGCCGCCGAGCGCGCCGCGGTCCAGTCGATCCGCGCCAGGGCTGCCGAGGCGGCGACCAGGGCGGCCGCGACGATCATCGCCGACAAGCACGGCGCCGAGGCGGACAAGCCGCTGGTCGACCAGACGATCGCGGGGCTCGGCCGGCTCAACTGAGCGCAGCCAGGGTCTGGAGAAATAGAGCCGCTCCGGGCTTCCCGGGGCGGCTATTTCTTTGGCGCGAACAGGTCGTTGACGATCGGCATCATCGCCTTGAACCCGTCCTGCCGGGTGGTCATCCCGGCGACCGCGACGCCGGTGGTGGGCGAATAGCCTGCCCAGGTCCCCCAGAAGCCGCTGTGCCAGTAGATGTCGCCCGCGGGCGTGTGGCGCACGAAGATGCCGAAGCGATATTTGTCGGCGTCCCTGTGCTGGCCTTCGGTGAGCATCACTTCGACGGTGCGGGGATTCTTGAAGACGCGCCCCTCGAACAGCGCCTTCATGAAGGTGGCGAGGTCGCGCGGCGACATCACGAGCCCGCCGCCGCCGAACAGGTCGAGCGAGGGATCGACCCCGGTGACGTCGGTCTCCCCGAGGAATTGGCGCGCGCGTTCGGGTGCACCCGGTCGCGGCTTCTCGTACACTTCCCAATAGGTCGAGCGCAGCCCCAGCCCATCCAGTCCGAGCTGTTCGCGCACCGCCGCGGCCAGCGACTTGCCGGTGATTCGCTCGACGATGTCTCCGAGCAGGATGTAACCGTCGTCCGAATAGCGGAACTCGGTGCCCGGCGCGCTCTGCGGATCGGCCCAGTCGGTGAGCAGCCCGATCAGGCTCTCGCGCGTGTAGCGACGGCCGGGCTCCTTGTGCATCGCCTCCTCGAAGCGCTTGTCGCTGCCGTGGTCGTAGAGCCCGGCGCTGTGGCCGAGCAGGTTGCGGACGGTGATCTTCGCGGTTTCGTAGCCGTCCTTGCGCAGCAGCGCGTCGAGCCGGGAGTCGATCAGCGGCCCGATCGGCGCATCGAGCTCGATCCGCCCGTCCTCCCACAGCCGCAGCACGGTGGCGGCGACGAAGGTCTTGGTGTTGCTGGCGATGCGCATCGGCGTGTCGACCGTGAGCCTCCGGCCCGTGCGCGGATCGGCGAGTCCGGCGGCTGCGCCGAAACCGCCGTCATCGCCCAGCACGAACACGGCCGTCGGCCGCGGCTGCGCGGCAAGCTGGGTCCGAAGCGCGTCCAGCGCTGCAGGGACGGGCGCGACCTCGGTCTGGGTCTGGGCGGAGGCGGGAAGGGCAGTGGCGCAGAGCAGCACCAGGGCAGCGCGACGGATCATGACGCGGATGGAGCATCGCGGCAGCGGAGCGTCAAGCGCTGGCGGCGGCCGCGCGGCGTGCTAAGGACGGGACATGGCCCCCGCTCCCGCCCATCGCTGGCTCCAGATCGCAGGCGTCGCGACGCTGCTGCTCGCCGTGCTGATGGTCGTGCTCGCGATGCAGCGGCGCGAGGAAGACCGTCGCAAGCAC
>DATLJJ010000361.1:0-2211 GCA_035538975.1 Sphingomonas sp.
TACGCCGGAGGCGATCCTGCGCGTCGATCTCTATGGGACGGCGCTGGTTCTGGAGCAGTTCGGAAGAGTCGTCCGGCCTGGTGGCTCGGGAGTCGTGATCTCATCGCAATCGGGGCACCGGCTTCCGCCGCTTCCGTTTGAACAGGACGAGGCGCTGGCGACGACCCCGGTGGAGGAATTGCTCAACCTGCCATTCCTGCAGCCCGACCTGATCGCCGATCCGCTCCATGCCTATCAGCTTTCAAAACGCGGCAATGTGCTCCGGGTCATGGCGGAAGCCGTACGCTGGGGCGAACGCGGCGCGCGCATAAACAGCATCAGCCCCGGGATCATTATCACGCCGCTCGCCAGAGACGAGCTCAGCGGGCCCCGCGGCGAGGGATACCGGCGCATGATCGAGGCTTCGGTGGCTGGTCGCGCGGGAACTCCCGATGAGGTCGGCACGGTCGCTGCGCTGCTGATGGGGCCCGACGGCGCTTTCATCACCGGCAGCGATTTCCTGATGGATGGCGGCGTCACCGCCACCTTTTGGTTCGGCGGGCTCAAGCCCCCGAAGGATCATGGCTAGCCCGGTTCCAGGCCGAAGTGAGCCCGCAATCTTCGAAATGAGGGAAGTGAAATGACTACCAAAGCCTATGGCGCCCACGCAGCAGACAAGCCGCTCGAGCCGATCGACATCGAGCGCCGCGCGCCCGGACCGCACGACGTGCAGATCGAGATCGCATATTGCGGCGTCTGCCACTCGGACCTGCATCAGGTTCGCTCCGAATGGGGCGGAACGATCTATCCGTGCGTGCCCGGTCACGAGATCGTGGGCCGCGTGAGCGATGTCGGCAGCGAAGTCACCAAATTCGCTGTGGGCGAGCTGGTGGGCGTCGGCTGCATGGTCGACAGCTGCCAGCATTGCGCCTCCTGCGCCGAGGGGCTCGAGCAATATTGCGAGAACGGGTTCACCGGCACCTATAACGGCCAGACGCCCGACGCGCCGGGCCATACGCTGGGCGGCTACTCGCAGCGGATCGTCGTGAACGACAAGTTCGTCCTCAAGGTGCGCCACGCGGAGGAGCAGCTCGCCGCCGTCGCGCCGCTGCTCTGCGCCGGCATCACCACCTGGTCGCCGCTGCGCCACTGGAAGGTCGGCCCGGGCAAGAAGGTGGGCGTGGTCGGCATCGGCGGGCTCGGCCATATGGGCGTGAAGCTGGCGCATGCGCTGGGCGCGCATGTCGTCGCTTTCACCAGCTCCGACAGCAAGCGCGAGGACGCGAAGGCGCTGGGCGCCGACGAAGTGGTCGTCTCACGCAACGCCGGGGAGATGGCGGCGCATGCCGGCAGCTTCGACTTCATCCTGAACACGGTTGCCGCGAGCCATCAGCTCGACGCCTATACGGCGTTGCTGAAGCGCGACGGGACGCTGGCGCTGGTGGGCGTGCCTGAGCATCCCCATCCCTCGCCCGACGTGTCCGCGCTGATCTTCAAGCGCGCGGCGATCGCGGGCTCGCTGATCGGCGGCATCGCCGAGACGCAGGAGATGCTCGACTTCTGCGCCGAGCATGGGATCGTCGCCGACATCGAGATGATCCGCATGCAGCAGATCGACGACGCCTATGAGCGGATGCTGCGCAGCGACGTGAAGTATCGCTTCGTCATCGACATGGAGACGATCGCGCAGTGAGGAGCGCGGCGTGAGCCGGGCGGGCTAGAGCCCGAACGGCCATGTCTCCTCGTCCCCGGCCCTCTCGGGACCGGGGATCGGCGTGACCGCACTGGTCTCGTCGAACCAGACGAAGGCATCGAACTGCTCGGGCAGAATGGCGGTGGAGTAGTGGCTCCAGCGCTCGGTGTCGGGGCGGTAGATGACGCCGATGAAGCGCTCGAGCCGCGGGGTGGTGAGCGCATCGCGGACTTCGCGCTGCGGACGGAGGTCGAGGAAGAAGCGGTCGACGCCGGAATCGTGGCAGACGCGCTCATAGCTGTCAGGCCGCGACGGGTTGACCTGCTTGATCTTCATCGGCGCATCCCAGTCGTCCGCGGCGGCCACGGTGCCGCTGTGCGTGCCGAAGCCGATCAGCCGGGCGGCGTCGCCATAGCCGGCGCGGGCGAGCTGTCCGAGGTTCAGCTCGCCGCGTTCCATTCCCATCTCGGTGAAGCGCGCATCGCCAATGTGCGAGTTGTGCGCCCAGACGACAGCCTTCGCCCCCTCCCCCTTGGTAC
>DATLJJ010000362.1:0-6116 GCA_035538975.1 Sphingomonas sp.
AGGCCTATCTCGATCGGCTCGAATCCTACGCCGAGGCGCTCGACGGCGAGACCGAGCGACTCAGGATCGCCTCGGGCCAGGGCGTGGTCGCGCCCGACTTCCTGCTCGACAAGGCATTGAAGCAGATCAAGATCGCGCGCAGCGGCAACACCGCCGGCTGGGGGCTGGTCACGTCGCTCGCCAACCGCACCGCCGGAATGGACGGCGATTACGGCGAGCGCGCATGGTTGCTCGCCAACGACAAGATCGCTCCCGCGCTGGACAGGCAGATCGCCGAGCTCGAGCGGCACCGCGCGCGTGCCACCAGCGACGCGGGCGTGTGGAAGTTCAGGGACGGCGACGCCTATTACGCCTGGGCGCTCAAGGCGGGCACCACCACCAACATGACTCCGGACGAAGTCCACAAGATGGGCCTCGACCAGCTCGCGGCGATCCAGGCCGAGATGGACATGATCCTGAAGAAGGAGGGGTACAACCAGGGCAGCGTCGGCGCGCGCATGGCGGCGCTCGCCAAGGATCCGCGCTTCGCCTTCCCCGAAGGCGATCCCGGCCGCGCCGAGATCATGAAGCTGCTCAACGATCGGATCGCCGACATCCGGGGCCGCATGCCGCAGGCATTCAACACGCTGGTGAAGGGCAATGTCGAAGTGCGCCGCATGCCGCCCGAGGAAGAGCCCGGCGCACCCGGCGCCTATGGCGGCGCAGGGTCGATCGACGGAACCGTCCCCGGCAAGTTCTGGATCAACCTGCGCACCACCGAACTGCACACGCGCTTCAGCCTGCCCGACCTCGCCTATCACGAGGCAATTCCGGGGCACGTCTGGCAGGGCGAATATGCCAACAAGCTGCCACTCATTCGCACCCTGCTGTCGTTCAATGCCTATTCGGAGGGCTGGGCGCTCTATGCCGAGCAGCTCGCCGACGAGCTGGGCGTCTATGCCGCGAACCCGGCGGAGAAGCTCGGCTATCTTCAGTCGCTGGGCTTCCGCGCGTGCCGGCTGGTGGTCGACACCGGGCTCCACGCCAAGCGCTGGACGCGCCAGCAGGCGATCGACTGGTTCGTGAACGCCAACGGATCGGGGGTCGAGGAAGTCTCGGGCGAAGTCGACCGCTATTGCTCCTGGCCGGGCCAAGCGTGCGGCTACAAGGTCGGCCACAGCGAGATCAACCGCCTGCGCGACCGCGCAAAGGCCGCGCTGGGGACGCGCTACGACTTCAAGGCGTTCAACGACGCCGTAGTGCTCGGCGGCAATGTGCCGATGACCGTGCTCGGGCACGTGATCGACCGGCACATCGCCGAACGGAAGGGCTGAAATCCCTCTCCCGCCTGCGGGAGAGGGAGGGAGCCGGCAAAGCCGGCGGAAGGGTGAGGGTGAGTCGTGACCGGGTGCGTACCCCTCACACCCTCACTCGACCTCGCTCCGCTCGGCCACCCTCTCCCGCAAGCGGGAGAGGGATTTACGCCTGCCACCCTCCGCCCAGAGCGCGGAACAGGTCCACCTGCCGCCCGGCGATGTCCGCGTCCGCCGCTGCCAGCGCTGCCTGCGCGTCGGCGAAGGTCCGCTCGGCGTCGAGCAGCTGGAGCGAGTCGATGTCGCCCTCCCTTTGCCGCGAACGCGCGATGTCGACCGCCACCTTGGCTTCGTTCAACGCCGCCTGGAGCGCGGTGCGCCGTTCGAGCGCATGCGCATAGGCGGAGAGCGCAGTCTCGGTCTCCTGCAGCGCGCGGAGCACAGTGCCGTCAAAGGTCGCGAGCGCCACTTGGGTATCGGCCTCCGCCGCCTGCACCCGGGCACGCGCCGGTTCCGGATTCACTGCCCAGTTGATCAGCCCACCGAGCAACCAGCGCAGCGGACCGCCGCCGAACAGGTCGCCCACATCGTTGCCCGTCGATCCGATCGACCCGCCCAGCGTGATGTGCGGATAGAGGTCCGCGGTCGCGACGCCGATCCGCGCAGTCGCCGCCGCTAGCCGGCGCTCGGCGACGCGCACGTCGGGTCGGCGGGCGAGCAGCGCCGCGCCGTCGCCGACTGGAATCGGCTTGTCGAGCCGCAGCGTCGCAGTGCGCGTGCGGGCCTCCGCCGGCAGTTCGGCCGGCGTGCGCCCGGTGAGCGTCGCCAGCGCGAAGAGCGCCGCATCCCGCTGGGCGGCGAACACGGGCACCTCGGCCTGGCGCTGGTTGCGCAGCGCCGCGATGCGCGCGGTGTCGAGCCGCGTCGCGAGCCCGACGCCGCGGCGCCGTTCGGTCAGGTCGAGCGACTGATCGAGCAGCTGCACGATCCGCTCGGCCACGCCCAGCCGCTCGGCCGCCGAGACCGCATCGGCATAGGCGCGCGCCGTCTCGGCGGCGACGATCACGCGGACGGCGTCCGCATCGGCCTGTGCCGCGCCCACATCGGCGCGCGCGGCTTCGACGTTGCGGCTCACGCGACCGAACAGGTCGACTTCGTAGGAGACGTCGAGCCCGGCATCGATCTGCCAGTCCTCGCGCGGCGCACCCGGCACGCGCTGCCCCTCCGGCAGACGGCCGTAGTTGGCGCCGGCAGAGACCTGTGCCTGCGGCAGGCGGTCAGCCCCTGCCCCTCGCAGCGCTGCCCGCGCCCGGGCGATCCGTGCCGTCGCGGCGCGGACGTCGGTATTCGCCGAGAGCGCGTCGGCGACCAGGCGATCGAGCACCGGATCGTCGTAGAGGCGCCACCAATCGCCCTGCACGGGCTCGGGCGTCACTGCCGCGCTAGTGGAAAGAAAGGGGCCGGCTGCCGCCTGGGGTCTGGCAGGGGCGACATAGTCCGGCCCCGCCGCGCACGCCGCGAGGGCGAGCGTGGAAGCGGTGATGAGAAAGATACGCATCATGCGTGTTCCTTGTGGTTGGCCTGCCCTCACCCCTCCGACCGCCTTCGGCGGAGGCGCGAAGCGCCGGAAGGGTGAGGGCAGCATTCGTTATTCCGCCGGCAGCACCTCGGGCTCGGCCTCCGGCGCGCTCCCCGATCCACGCCGCCTGCGCGCGAGACGCTGTCCAAGCTCGCGGCAGACGACGTAGAAGGTCGGCGTGAAGAGCAGGCCGAACGCGGTCACGCCCATCATCCCGAAGAAGACGGCCGTGCCGAGCGCCTGGCGGAGTTCCGCACCTGCGCCGGTCGCGATCAGCAGCGGCACAGCGCCGAGGATGAAGGCGAACGACGTCATCAGGATCGGCCGCAGGCGATCGCGTGCAGCGCGGACGGCGGCGTCGACCGGCGAGAGCCCGTCGATGTCCTCGGCCTGCTTGGCGAATTCCACGATGAGGATCGCGTTCTTCGCCGCGAGTGCGATGAGCACCACCAGGCCGATCTGCGTCAGCACGTTGTTGTCCATCCCGCGCAGGTTCACCCCCGCCATGGCCGCCAACAGGCACATCGGCACGATGAGGATGATCGAGAGCGGCAGGGTCAGGCTCTCATATTGCGCCGCCAGCACCAGGAAGACGAACAGCACCGCCAGGCCGAACACCAGAGGCGCCGTGTTGCCCGCCACTTCCTGCTGATAGGCGATGCCGGTCCACTCGTGGCTGTAGCCAGCCGGCAGCGTCTCGTCGGCGATCTTCTCCATCGTCGTCAGCGAGCGGCCGCTCGAATAGCCCGGTGCCGTGTCGCCATCGACCTCCACTGCGGGGAAGAGGTTGTAGCGGACCACGCGATAGGGACCGGTCTTGTCCTGGAAGGTCGAGACCGAGCCGATCGGCACCATCGCACCCGAGTTGGAGCGGGTCTTCAGGTTGGCGATGTCCGCCTCGGTGGCGCGGAACGGTGCGTCCGCCTGCGCGGTGACGCGATAGGTGCGTCCGAGCAGGTTGAAGTCGTTCACGAAAGCCGAGCCGAGATAGACGTTGAGCGCTTCGAACACGCGTTCCGGCGGCACGCCCAGCATGTCCGCCTTGCGCCGGTCGATGTCGGCGAAGACGCGCGGGGTCATGGTGTTGAACAGCGTGTAGACCTGGCGGAGCGCCGGATCCTGGTTGGCCTTGCCGATCACCGCCTGGGCCTGCTGGCCGAGCGCCTCATAGCCGTTGCTGCCGCGGTCCTGGATCATCATCCGGTAGCCGCCGGCCGAACCGATGCCCTGGATGAGCGGCGGCGGAATGACGAGCAGCATCGCCTCGTTGATGTCGGCAGTGCGCTTGCGCGCTTCGTTCATGATCTGCTCGAAGCTGACGCCGAGCTCCTTGCGCTTCTCGAAGCTCTCGAGTGGCACATAGGCAGCGGCGGCATTGGGCGCGAGCGTCTGGGACGCGCCGTCGAAGCCGGCGAGCATCACCGAGCCCTTGACGCCGGGGATCGGCAGGATGCGGGCCACGACCTTGCGCATCACCTCGTCCGTCCGCTCGAGCGAGGAGCCGGGCGGGAGTTGGATGACGGTGAGGAAATAGCCCTGGTCCTGCGCCGGGATGAAGCCTGTCGGCGTCGCCCAGAACAGCGCTCCGGTCGCGGCGATGAGGCCGGCGTAGGTGACCATCATCCGCTTGGGCCGGGTGACCAGCGCGCGAGTGAGGTTGCCGTAGCCGACGCTCATCCGCTCGAAGCCGCGGTTGAACCAGTCGCCCGCGCGGCGGACGACCCGCATCAACGCGTTCCTGGGCTCATGCTCCTCCTCGTGCGTGCGCAGCAGAACCGCCGCCAGCGCGGGCGAGAGCGTGAGTGAGACGATCAGCGAGATCACCGTCGCCGCCGAAATCGTCAGCGCGAACTGGCGATAGAAGGCGCCGGAGAGACCGGTGATGAAGAAGGTGGGGATGAACACCGCGCAGAGCACGAGCACGATCGCCACGAGCGCGATCGAGACTTCGTCCATCGACGTCTTCGCTGCCTCGAGCGGGCTCAGGCCCCGTGCGAGGTTGCGCTCGACATTCTCGACCACGACGATCGCATCGTCGACGACGATGCCGATCGCGAGGACGAGCCCGAACAGCGAGAGGTTGTTGATCGAATAGCCGAAGCCCGCGAGCACCGCCATCGTGCCGATCAGCGACACCGGGATCGCCACGACCGGGATGACCGCCGCGCGCCAACGCTGGAGGAACACGATGATGACGAGCACGACGAGAATGACTGCCTCGCCGAGCGTGTGCATCACGGCGTCGATCGACTGTTCGATGAACTCGGTCGGATTGTAGATGACGCGATATTCCAGACCCTTGGGGAAGGTCTTGGCCATCGTGTCGAGTTCGTGCCGGACCGCCTCGGCGGCGGCCAGCGCGTTCGATCCGGGGCGCTGGAAGATGCCCAGGATCACCGTGGGCTCGTTCGAAAGATAGGTGTTGGACGAATAGTCGGCGGCGCCGAGTTCGACGCGCGCCACGTCCGACACGCGGACCTGACGGCCGTCGGCATCGGTGCGGATCACCACGTTCGAGAACTCGGCCGGATCCTTGAGTCGGCCCTGCGTCTCGACGTTGAGCTGATAGGCCTGGCCGGTGTTGCTCGCGGCAGGCTGGCCGAGGGCGCCCGCGGCGACCTGGACGTTCTGCGCACGCAGCGCCTGGACGATCTCGCCCGCGGTCAGGTTGAGCGCGGCGGCGCGGCCGGGGTCGATCCACACGCGCATCGCATAGTCGCGCGCTCCGAACATGCGGACGTCGCCGACGCCGTCGATGCGCGCGAGACGGTCCTTCACCTGCGTCAGCGCGTAGTTGGAGATGTAGCCCCGATCGAGCGACTTGTCGGGCGAGATCAGGTTGACAACCATGAGGAAGTCGGGGCTGGTCTTGCGCGTCACGACGCCCAGGCGCTGGACCTCGTTGGGAAGCCGCGGCAGCGCGATCGCGACGCGGTTCTGCACCAGCACCTGCGCGGCATCGAGGTCGGTGCCCGGCTTGAAGGTGACGGTGATCGTCAGGTTGCCGTCGCCGGTCGATTGCGACGTCTGGTAGATCATGTTGTCCACCCCGTTGATCTCTTGCTCGATCGGGGCAGCAACCGTTTCGGCCACGGTCTCGGCGGAGGCGCCGGGATAGCTGGCGGCGACGGTGACGGTGGGCGGAACGATGTCGGGATATTGCGACACCGGCAGCCCGAGATAGGCGAGCGCGCCGACGATGGCGATCGTCACCGAGATGACGGCCGCGAAGATCGGGCGCGTGA
>DATLJJ010000363.1:0-3307 GCA_035538975.1 Sphingomonas sp.
TCTTCCGAGACGGCGGCGGTTTGCTCGGGCAGGCCGCGCGCGATCAGCGCGAGGCGGCGCGGCGTGGCGTAGGTGACGGTCTCCGCGGCCTTGAGGCCGGCCTTGTCGAGCTCGGCGGCGAACAGGCGGGCGAGATCCTCGCGCGCCTTTTCCTGCATGCGCGCGGGGATTTCTTCGGAGCGGAGTTCGAGGAGGAAATCGGTCATTTTGACTCACGCGGAGGCGCGGAGGCGCGGAGAAGGGGGGGATTTTGGTTCGCGCGGAGACGCGGAGGCGCGGAGAGGCAGCGCTGCGCGGCGGCGTCAGCCGCCCTTCGTACCGTGAGCAGCTTGGCACGCGATCCGACTTGAGGGCCGCGGGCGCGGCTGGCCAATCTCCGCGCCTCCGCGCCTCCGCGTGCGCAAAAATTCTCTGCGCCTTCGGCGCGGAGCGGAGTCACGCCACCCATCCGTTCTTTTCCATCCAGGCCGCGCAGCTGCCCTTTGCGAGGTCGCGGACGCGGCCGATATAGGCCTGGCGCTCGGCGACCGAGATCACGCCGCGCGCGTTCAGCAGGTTGAAGATGTGGCTCGCCTCGATCGCCTGCTCATAGGCCGGGATCGGCAGGCCGCGTTCGAGGCAGTTCTCGCATTCGGCCGCGGCCTTGCGGAACTGGTCGAACAGGGTCTCGGTGTCGGCGACTTCGAAGTTCCAGGTCGACATCTGGACTTCGTTCTCGTGGAACACGTCGCCGTAGGTCACGCCCGCGTCGTTGAACGCGAGGTCGTACACGCTGTCCTTGTTCTGGATGTACATCGCCAGCCGCTCGAGCCCGTAGGTGAGCTCGCCCGCGACCGGCTTGCAGTCGAAGCCGCCCATCTGCTGGAAATAGGTGAACTGGGTGACTTCCATGCCGTCGCACCAGACTTCCCAGCCCAGCCCCCAGGCGCCGAGCGTCGGGCTCTCCCAATCGTCCTCGACGAAGCGGATGTCGTGGCGGGTGAAATCGATGCCGATCGCGGCGAGCGACCCCAGATAGAGCTCCTGCAAATCGGGCGGGCTCGGCTTCAGGATCACCTGATACTGATAGTAGTGCTGGAGGCGGTTGGGGTTCTCGCCATAGCGGCCGTCGGTGGGGCGGCGGCAGGGCTGGACGAAGGCCGCGTTCCACGGATCGGGACCCAGCGCCCGGAGTGTGGTCGCCGGGTGGAAGGTGCCCGCGCCCATGCGCATGTCATAGGGCTGAAGGATCACGCAGCCGCGCTCGCTCCAATAGTCGTGGAGCTTGAGGATCATTCGCTGGAAGCTGAGGGGTTCCGACATGGGCGCCGCTTTGGCGTAGAGGTGCGGGAGGGTCAATGGCGGGGTGCCGCAGAGTCCCTGCGTTGACAGCGGGCCCCGGCTCCGGTCCAAGGCCGCGATGCTGAAGAAGATGACGATCGCGCTGGCGCTGCTGCTCGCCGCGTGCGGGCCCAAACCGCCGGCGAACGACGCCGATCCGGCGCTGTGGGTCGTGAAGGACGCGGACACGACGATCTACCTGTTCGGCACGGTGCACATGCTGAAGCCGGGGCTGAGCTGGTTCGACGAGGGCGTGAAGGACGCATTCGACGCGAGCGACAGCCTGGTGCTCGAACTGGTGATGCCACCCGAGCGCGAGATGCAGGCGCTGGTTTCCGAGCTGGGGACGACGACCACCGGGCCGAGCCTCCCCGAGCAGCTCCCGCCGGAGGCCGCAGCGCGCATCCGGGCGGCCCTGCCCGAATATGGGCTCGCCCCCAATGCGCTGGATCGCGCCGAGCCGTGGCTCGCGGCGACGATGCTCTCGTCGCTGCCGCTGCGCCAGCTCGGCTATGACGACGCCGACGGCGCCGAGAAGGTGCTGAGTGACGCGGCGGCCAAGGCGGGCAAGCCCGTGACGGGGCTGGAGACGGCACGCGAGCAGCTCGGCTATTTCGACGCGCTGCCCGCGGATGCGCAGCGTGCGCTGCTGATCGATACGCTGGGCGACCTGCCCGATGCGGGCGCGACGGTGGACAGGATGGTAGCAGCGTGGAGCAAGGGCGATGCAGACGGGCTGGCGGCGCTGATGAACGAGGATCTCGACCGTTCGCCCGAGCTCGCGGAGAAGCTGCTCGCAGCACGCAACCGGAAATGGGCGGAGTGGCTGGTCGAGCGGATGCAGCAGCCGGGGACGGTGTTCGTCGCGGTGGGCGCGGGGCACCTCGCCGGCGGGCAGAGCGTGCAGGCCGAGCTGGCCCGCCGCGGGCTGAAGGTGGAGCGGGTGGAATACTGACCCGATGCTCCCCCTCCCCTTGTGGGGAGGATTCGGAGTGGTTGCGCTTTCGCCGTATCTCCGCTACAGGCGCGCGCTTCCGTGCCAGGGTCATCCCTGGAGGCCTGGCCGGTTGAACTGAAACATTAGCGCACAGGAACGACACATGAGCGAGACGCTTACGCTGTCGGCCGAGACGCGCGACCGGGCTGGCAAGGGAGCCTCCCGGGCGCTTCGTCGCGAAGGCCGCGTCCCCGCCGTAATCTACGGCAACAACCAGGAGCCCAAGAGCATCCACGTCGGCGAACGTGAGCTCCAGAAGCTTCTCAACACCGGTCACTTCTTCAACTCGGTCGTGATGATCGAGGGCGAGCGGACCCTCCCCAAGGACGTGGCGTTCCACCCGGTCACCGATCGTCCGCTGCACGTCGACTTCCTGCGCATCTCCGAGCACGCGACCGTCACGGTCGAAGTGCCGATCGTCTTCACCGACGAAGAGCTGGCGCCGGGCATCAAGCGCGGCGGCGTGCTCAACGTCGTTCGCCACGAGCTGGAGCTGGTAGTCGACGCGGCCGAGATTCCCGACCAGGTCGAGATCTCGCTCAAGGGCGTCGAAGTGGGCGATTCGATCCACATCTCGGCGGTGACGCTGCCCAAGGGCGCGAAGCCGGCGATCACCGACCGCGACTTCACCATCGCGACCGTGGTCGCTCCGTCGGCGCTCAAGTCGGCCGAGGGCGATACCCAGACCGAAGCCGGCGAGGGCGAGGCCGAGGGCGAATAAGCCCCGGGCCGAACTTCGCGGTTCAAAAAATCGCCTCCGCATCCTAGGTGCGGGGGCGATTTTCTTTTGGGGATTTGAGATGCAGCTCTGGGTGGGCCTGGGCAATCCGGGGCCGCAATATGCGATGCACCGGCACAATGTCGGCTTCATGGCGGTGGACGCGATCGCCGAGGTGCACGGCTTTTCCGCGCCCAAGAAGCAATTCCAGGGCTGGACGCAGGAAGGGCGGATCGGCAGCGAGAAGCTGATCCTGCTCAAGCCTGCGACCT
>DATLJJ010000364.1:0-5116 GCA_035538975.1 Sphingomonas sp.
CGTCGATCGCGGCCTCATAGAGCCTGAGCTCGCTCTCGGGCGCCGCATCCGCCGTCTCGCGCAGGCGGGCGTCGCCGAAATCCTCGATCAGCACCAGACCGTGCTCGAGGTTCTCGTGAAAGATCTCCGGTGCCGCGAAGCCGCGCTCGGTGAGCCAGCGCGCGATCCGGATGAAGGGGCGCGGATCCTCCTGCGGCGGCGGCGCGTCCATCAGGATCGCACTGCGATCGTGGTGGACGACGCGGAAATAGCGCCGGAAGGAAGCGTCGCCGGCGAGCGGCCGGATCTCGGCTCCCTCCCATCCGGCGGCAATCAGGAAGTCGGGCACCGCAGCGGGCGGATTCATGTCGGGGGCCATCGGTCCTTCCATGCCGCCGGCACTTCCGCTGTCAAGGCGCGCGCGCCGTCCGGCGTCACTTCCAGGGTCAGCCACAGCGCATCGCGCCAATAGCCTGCACCCAGCCGTTCGGGCCATTCGACCAGCAGCAGCGCGTCGCCGCGCGCCTCGTCGAGCCCCAATTCGTCCGCCTCCCCCGCGTCCTCGATCCGATAAAGATCGACGTGGAGCACGGGAAAGCGCACTTCGGGCGGGTCGTAGGGCTGGACGATCGCGAAGCTGGGGCTCGGCGCCTCGCCCTCGAGGCCTAATGCCGCGAGCAGCCCGCGCGCTATGCTCGTCTTGCCCGCGCCCAAAGGACCGGAGAGCGCGATCACGTCTCCCGGCCGCGCGAGCCCGGCCAGCTGCGCACCCAACGCCAGATTGTCCTCGACGCTTTCGAGCCGCATCATTTCCTCGGCAGCTCGACGGTGATCAGTGTCCCCTCGCCCGGCTCCGCGATCAGCTCGATTCGCCCGCCGTGCGCCTCGACGAACTGCTTGGCGAGCGGCAGACCCAGTCCCAGCGCGCGCTGGTCGCCACGCGCGGCGTCGCCCTGGGCGAAGCGGTCGAACGCCCTGGCGGCGGCTTCGCGGCTCATGCCCGGCCCGTTGTCCGAAACGATCACTCGCGCCACCTTGGCATTGCCGTCGAGGTGCAGCAGCACGCGCCCCTTCTCGGGGGTGCCGGTTGCGGCGTGGCGCAGCAGATGCTCGATCACCTGGCGCAGCCGGCGCGGGTCGCCCTGCACCGTGCCTGCGGTGCCGGTATCCTCGACCACGAGTTCGATCGACTTGCCCTTGGCCAGCGGCGCGATTGCCTCGGCCGCGCTGTTGGCGATCAGCTCGAGGTCGACCGGCACGCGCTCCAGCGGCGCGCCTTCGCTTTGGGTGAGGTCGAGCACATCGTCGACCAGCCCGCTCAGCCGCTCGACCGAAGCCAGGATGGCCTCGGCATATTCGCACCCGCTTGGAGTCAGCTCGCCCGCGAAGCCGCCGTGCAGCATCTCGGCAAAGCCCTTGATCGAAGTAAGCGGCGTGCGCAGCTCGTAGCTCATATTGGCGACGAAGGCGGTCTTGACGCGATCGGCCGCCTCCAGCGCTTCGTTGCGATCCCTCAGCGCGCGTTCGGCGCGGTGATGATCGGTGGTGTCGAGCATCGTCACCAGCGCATTGCCATCGGGCAGCGGCACCGCCGTGATGTCGAAATGGCGGCCGTCCTTGAACGCGACGCTCGATCCGCGCTGCTGCCGGTCCTTCGCTGCCATGCGGATCAGGTCGCCCAGCACTTCGGCACGCGAGGGGTTGGCGAGCCGCGATCCGACTGCCTTCACCAGCGACGCGATCTGCGGATGCGCGTCGAGGAAACCGTCCTCGAACCCCCAGACCTGACGGAACTTGCGGTTCCAGATCTGGAGCCGCCCCTTGCCGAACACCGCCACTGCCTCGGCCAGGCTCTCCAGCGTCGCGGTGCGTACCTGCTGCATCTCGCCATGTTCGCGCTGCAGCTCGAACTGCTGGGTGCGGTCCTCGAACATCAGCAGCAGCCCGCCCTCGGGCAGCGGCTGGGCGACGACGCGCAGGTGGGTGCCCCCGACGCTCCACGTCTCCTCCACCGCCTCGGGCGCGGTAAACCATTCGCGCCGCTCGGCCTTCCACGCCGGGAAGTCGCGCACCTCAGGCAGGCGGTTGGCTTCGCGCATCCGGTCGAGCACGCGGTCGAACTCGGGCCGGTCGGCGAGCCATTCGGTCTTCATCGCGAACATGCGGCGGAAAGGCTGGTTGCAGAACGCCAGGCTGCGATCGCTGCCGAACTGCGCCACGCCCGCCGAGACCCGATCCAGCATCGCGCGCTGCGCCTCTGCGAAGCGCTTCAGGCCGCCGCGTGCCTGCTCCAGCTCCTCGATGTCGATTGCGAAGCCGGCCACCCCGCCGGTCGGCAGCGGCACGTCGTGGAGCCGCAGCATCCGCCGCGCACGGCCGATCGTCGCGGGCATGGCCACGGTCTGCGGCTCGCCGGTATCGCGCGCGATCGCAGCGTTGGCGAGCGGCCCGCCCAGCCCCGCGCCTTCGACCAGCTCGAGTCCGCGCGCGACGACATCCTCGCTGTCCTTGCCCTCGACCGCTTCGACATAGGCGCTGTTGACCATCAGCAGCCTCAGGTCGGCCCCGCGGTACCACATCGGCATCGGTGCAGCCTCGATCAGCGCCGTCAGCGCGTCGAACGCGGCGCGCAGCCGGCTCGCATCACGCTGCAGCCGCGCGATCTCGCCCTGGCTCTCGGTCGCATCGAGGAACCAGAGCAGCACGCCGCCCGGCGCCTGCACCGCATCGGGAGCGCGCTCGCCCATCACCAGAAGCGCGCGGTCGGATCCCTGCGCGCGCACAGCGGTGCGGAAGGGCTGGCCCGCCCTCTGCGCCGCGGTAACCTGTGCGACGAGCGCCTCGAAATCCTCGCTGGTGAGCCCCTCGTCCTCGCCGGTCAGCCCGTCCAGCATGCGCGGCAACTCGGCCAGACCCAGCCAGTCGCCCAGCCGGCGCGACAGCTCGATCCGGCCGTCGGCTCGCACTACCATCGCCTGCGCGGGCGATTCCCTGACCATCACCGCCAGCCGCGCGTCGCGCTCGGCGAACTCGCGTCCCGCAGCGCGCGCGCGCAGCCCCGCGAGCAGCACCCAGGTCGCGGCGATGACGAGCAGCGCGACGATCGCGCCGGCCACCACGGCCGCCGATTGCGGAATCTCGATCAAGCCGCCCCTCCGCGGCTGCGATGCGCCATCATGGCCATCCCTTAGGCAAAGCGCGGCCGATCGGGAAGCGGATAGAGAGCGTGCGCCCGGTCTAGGCCCGCGCGTGCGGGGCGGTTCGTCTCAACAGACGCCGCAGCAGCGATCGGCGGCGGCGCTGCTTCGGCTTCTCACGCGGCGGTGCGAGCAAGGCCCGTTCATAGGGCTCGATCGCCAGATGGAGCATCAGCCGCTGCGTCTCCTCCTCGAGCGGTGCGTCCTCCGCGCCGTGCAGCGCCTGGCGCAGTGCGTCGCCTACTCGTTCGCGGGCGGCGACCGGGTCAGTTTCGGCAAAAGGGTCGGGCGCGGCGGCCATGGCTCACGGCCCGAACGCCGCGCGCTGCAGCAACTCGCCGTCCTGCGGCGCGATCGCCACTGCCTCGATCGGGAAGTCGGCAGGCCGCAAATCGTCGGATTTCGCAGTCCACTGGCGCAGGTTCGCTTCGCGGTAGAAGTCGAACGATCCGGACGCGGCATAGTTGGCCAGCCCCAGCCCCAACAGGCTGCCGCTCATGCAGATCAGGGCGCATCCCAGTGCCAGCTTGGCCACAAGCTCGCGTCGCATCCTCTCGTCTCCCCTGTCGCCCGCATCAACGAGCAGCACAGGAGTGGCGTTCCAGCTAGAACCCTGAGCCGAAAGGAAAAAGGGCCCGGCGGTTGCCGAGCCCTTTTATTGTCAAATTCGCATGACGCCGGCGATCAGAAGCTAGGAAGCTTGATGCGGGCACCCACGAAGCCGAAAGCGCCGACCGAATTGACCGGATAGATCTGAGTCCCGAGATCGGGCTTCTGGCCCCAGAGATTGCGGACACCGCCATAGATCTGGAACTGGTCGTTTACGTCGTAGCTGGCATAGACGTCGTGCTGCCAGCGCTCCTTGAGCCACATGTATTCGGGAGCGACGATGTCCGGATTACCGTCCACTTCCTGGTTGGTGTAGCGCAGCGTCTTGCTGAGATACAGGATGCCGTAGTTCAGCGTCAGCCCGCCCTTCTGCCAGGTCAGGTCGGCGTTCACCGTGTATTTCGGCGCACGGTACAGCGATTCGAGCCGGCGATTGGTCACATCGGCACCGGGCGTGCCGACGAACTCGAGCCGGTCGAGATAGTTGCCGACGACCTTCAGGTTGAACGTGCCGGCAGCGGCGGTGCGCAACGTATAGTTGAAGTTCACGTCGAGCCCGGCGGTGCGGAACTGCGCGACGTTCTGCGGGATCACGGTGAAGCCGGTGATCAGGCCCGGATTGGCGCCGCCGTTGTTGCGCACGATTCCGGTGCAGAAGCCGTTGTCGAGGCTCGGCTGGTC
Source organism: Sphingomonas sp. (assembly GCA_035538975.1). Classification (GTDB taxonomy): domain Bacteria; phylum Pseudomonadota; class Alphaproteobacteria; order Sphingomonadales; family Sphingomonadaceae; genus Sphingomonas. The sequence goes on from DATLJJ010000364.1 coordinate 4,467, forward strand.
GACGCACAGTTCGGCGAGCTGCTGCGCCGACACCTGGTTGATCGCGTTCTTCAGCTTGATGTCATACCAGTCGGCGCGCAGCGACAGGCCGGGAATGAAGCTCGGCTGGAGGATCGCACCCGCGGTCCAGGTCGTGGCTTCCTCTTCCTGGAGGTTGGGGTTGCCGGCCTGGAAGCCCGGGAGGTTGGTCGATCGCGGATCGCGGTATGTCGCAGGATCGGTCACGCCGAGTGAGCTGAGCAGCGCCTGACAGTTGGCGGCGCGATACTGGGTGCCGTTCTGCAGCTGGTTGGTGTTGCAGGGATCGGTGATGAATTCGAAGGTTTGCGAGCTACCCGCGAAGAGCTCGCCGATGTTCGGCGCGCGAACCGCCTTCGAATAGGTGCCGGTGAAGGTGATGTCGCGGACCGGTGCGAAGGCGCCGTCGACCTTCCAGGAGGTGGTAGTCCCGATCGTCGAATAGTCCGAATAGCGCACGGCCGCGCCGAGCTCGATTCGATGGACGAAGCCGTTCTGAATGAGCGGCACGCGCACCTCGCCGAACACTTCCTTCACGTCATATTCGCCGCCGTCGGCCGCGAGCGCGTTGGTGAAGGTCAGCCCCTGCGCCGCGACAGGATCGGGTGTGAAGCTGCTCTTCTCCTTGCGAT
>DATLJJ010000365.1:0-1633 GCA_035538975.1 Sphingomonas sp.
GGGAAGCGGAGGAAATCGAGCTGCGCGGCGGTCGTCGCGAACAGGAAATAGCTCTGGTCGCGCGCGGGATCGAAGGCGCGGTGCAGTTCGGGGCCCGCGGCGCCCTCGACGCGGCGGACATAATGGCCCGTAGCGAGGCAATCGGCGCCCAGGTCGCGCGCGAGCGCGAACAGGTCGGTGAACTTGGGTCCCATGTTGCACTTCACGCACGGGATCGGGGTGCGTCCGGCGAGATATTCGTCGGCGAAATCGTCGATCACCTGCGTGCGGAAGCTGGACGCATGGTCAAAGACATAATGCGCGATCCCCAGCCGGTCGCACACCGCGCGCGCGTCGCGGATGTCGCGCCCTGCGCAGCACGATCCCGCGCGGCCCACCGCCTCGCCGTGATCGTAGAGCTGGAGGGTGACGCCGATCGTCTCGGCGCCCGAGCGCGCCGCGAGCGCGGCCACGACCGAGGAATCGACGCCGCCCGACATGGCGACGACGATCCGCCGCTTCGCGAGCGGCCCTTCTAGCTGGAAGTCTGCGGGAATCACGGCCGTCCACATAGGGCGCGTATGCCCGCGCTTCCAGCCTGCCGCAGCGCAAGGATTCGAAAACCTCGGTTAAGCACGCGTTTTCCCGGCCTTTACCGAGCCTTCATTCCGTTTCGCTAATTCGGTCGGATCAAGCGAGTCGGGGGGTGGATTAGTGGACTTGAGCTTCGCCAGGCTGGATCGCGACGTGGCGGTTACCGCCCTGCCGACCGATCTGGCGGTGCTGCTGGTGGGTGTGGCCGCGCGACAGGCGGCGAGCCCGACGGCGTGCACGCAGGCGCGGCTCGACGTGCCGGCGGCGGCGGACCCGCTGCTGGCGCCGGAGCACGGGGCCTTTCACGGCCCTGCGGCGGCGGCGCTCACACGGCGGAAACAGGAATGAAGCGAATGTTTACCGTGGCACTTTAGCCGATGTTCAAGCGGTGGACGGTAATTCGTTTCTACAGTGGAGTTGAAGGGGGCCGCGTGCCCCGGTTTGAGGTTATTCGATGATTGAAAACCAGAAGATCCGTCCCGCGAAAGTGATCGGCCCGCTCGGTGAGCCGCTGACGCTCGAGACGCTGCCGCCGCGCGACACCACGCGCTGGGTGGTGCGCCGCAAGGCCGAGGTCGTCGCTGCGGTCAACGGCGGCCTGCTTTCGGTCGACGAGGTCTGCGAGCGCTACGGCCTGACGGTGGAGGAATTCGCCGGCTGGCAGCGCGCGATCGACCGTTCGGGCATGCCGGGGCTGCGCGTCACGCGCATCCAGCATTATCGTTCTTTGTACGAGCGCCAGCAGAAATACTGAGCCCTCTCCCGTCGGGCTCGATGCGGCCCGCTCCCGGTACGCCGGGGGCGGGCCGTTTTCATTTCCGGTCACGGCCCTGGCGGCGGAAAGTTCCGCCCCGCCGCCCAAAAATTGGTACGGAACCAATACGAGTGGTCACGGATTTTCCTTCCATCGCCCGGCCCGCCGGGTGGAGAACATGGAGGGACTTGTCATGGGTCTTATCGTTTGGCTCGTCATCGGCGGCGTCGTCGGCTGGCTGGCGAGCATCGTGATGCGCACCGATGCCCAGCAGGGCATCTTCCTCAACATCATCGTCGGCATCGT
>DATLJJ010000366.1:0-4302 GCA_035538975.1 Sphingomonas sp.
CGCTGGCCGTGCTGCAGGCGGGCATCCCGCCCGAAGCCACGGTCCATTGCTCGGGCGCGCTCCAGGTCGGCAATCGCGCGTTCCACTGCCACAAGCGCGGCGGCCACGGCTCGGTGAACATGAAGGCCGCGGTGGCGCAGAGCTGCGACATCTATTTCTACGTGATGGCGCGCGAGCTGGGCTACGACCGCTTCGCGCCCACCGTGCGCCAGATGGGTCTGGGCGCGCGCTACGACCTTCCCTACCCCAGCCAGCGCTACGGCACCGTGCCCGACAGCGCGTGGAAGCTGAAGAAGTACAAGCAGTCCTGGGCGATCGCCGATTCGGTGAACGCCTCGATCGGACAGGGCTATGTGCTCGCCAATCCGCTCCAGCTCGCGGTGATGGCGGCGCGGCTGGCCCAGGGGCGCGAGATCGTGCCGCGGCTGCTGCTCGATACGCCGCACCAGCCCGCGCCCTCGATGGGGATCGATCCCAAGCACATCCAGACCGTGCGCGAATGCATGTGGGCGGTCGTCAACGGCGGCGGCACCGGGGGACGGGCGCGGCTCAGCATTCCGGGCGTGGAGCTCGCGGGCAAGACGGGCACCGCGCAGGTTCGCGCGATCACGGCAGCCGAGCGGCGCTCGGGCGTGCTCGGCAATGCCCAGCTCCCCTTCAAGCTGCGCGATCATACGCTGTTCGTCGGCTTCGCACCGGCCGACAATCCGCGCTACGCCATCTCGATCGTGCTGGAGCACCATGGTCACGTCAATCCGAACACCGACGTGCCGCTCACCGCGAGAGACGTGATGACCTTCCTCTTCGACCGCGACAAGGCGATCAAGACGCTCCACGAGCTCGAGCCGACCTGGGGCGGGACCTATACCGAGCGCATGGCCAGGCAGGCCCAGGCGTTCGAGGCGGCGCGCGCCGCGGCGAGGGCGGCTCCTCCTCCGCCGGTGCCCGAAGATGCCGCGGCGGCGGCGAGCAACGTCGCGTCGGCAGCCGCCAACGCCACCGCGACGGTGCAGGACGCGGCAGCATCGCAGGAGCGTAGCGAATGAGCCTGGGCCCGGGCATCGTACCCCAGCCGATCTCGCAATTTCCTTGGCGGATCATCCTGCTGGTCGCGGCGATCGGCGGCTTCGGGCTGATCGTGCTGTTTTCGGCGGCGGGGGGCAGTCTTCAACCCTGGGCGCTCTCGCAAGGGGTCCGCTTCGTCGCCTTCCTGGTGATGGCACTGATGCTGTCGCGCGTCCCCGAGGGCTTCTGGGCGCTTGCCGCCCTGCCCCTCTATGCCGTGATCCTGCTGATGCTGCTGGGCGTAGAGGCGCTGGGCGCCGTCGCCGGCGGCAGCCAGCGATGGCTCGACCTTGGCTTCATCCGGCTCCAGCCGTCGGAGCTGATGAAGCCCGCCATCGTGCTTGCGCTCGCGCGCTTCTACGAGATGCTGCCGGTGGGCGAGATCCGCAAGTTCGGGGCGATCTGGCCGGCGTGCGTGCTGATCGGTCTGCCCGCGGCGCTGGTGATGCTCCAGCCCGACCTCGGCACGGCGCTGATGATCACCTTCGGCGGCATCACGATCATGTTTCTGGCGGGCATCCCGCTGCGGCTGTTCATCGGCGGTGCGCTGGGCGTGGCGGTGTTCGTGCCGCTCGCGGTCAATTTCCTGCTCCATGAATATCAGCGCAACCGCGTACTCATCTTCCTCAACCCCGAAAGCGATCCGCTCGGCACCGGCTATCACATCAGCCAGTCCAAGATCGCGATCGGATCGGGCGGCATCTTCGGCAAGGGCTTCCTGAACGGCACGCAGAGCCACCTCGATTATCTGCCCGAAGGCCATACTGACTTCGCGCTGGCGACGATGATGGAGGAATGGGGTCTGCTGGGCGGGCTGTTCGTGATCGGCGCCTTCGCCATTCTGATCGGCTGGGGGATCAGCGTGAGCATGCGCGCCAAGAGCCGCTTCGGCCGGCTGACCGCCGCCGGGCTCTCCGCCACGATCTTCTTCTACGTGTCGATCAACATGGCGATGGTGATGGGGCTCGCCCCGGTGGTGGGCATTCCGCTGCCGATGATCAGCTTCGGCGGCACCGCGTTGATGACCGTGATGATCTGCCTGGGAATCCTCATGTCGATCGATCGGCAGAGCCGGCGCGTACAGCGGTGGTAGCCCCGCTCCAAAAAAATGCAGTTTGGGGGTTTACAGCACGCGAATCCCGATGCTAACGGCGCGCCTCCAAACGCGGCGGTGCAGACACCATATGCACCTCAAGCAGCCCGGAATGGACGCATAGCTCAGTTGGTAGAGCAGCTGACTCTTAATCAGCGGGTCCTAGGTTCGAGCCCTAGTGCGTCCACCATCCGCTCCTCGCTTTGGCGCCGGTCTTTTCTCTTGTTATCGCCAAAGATCATGAGCGTTGGCCAGAGCCGCTAACGGAGACGCGTTCGGCGCCGCTACGCCATCCTGCTGATCGTCCTGCGGAACCGGGCCATCGCGAAAGCGAAGAAGAAGACGCCGATCCCTGCCGCGGCAACGAACTGGGGCCAGACCACTTCGATACCGGCACCCCGGAAGAGGATGGCCTGGCCGAGCTGGACGAAATGCGTGGTCGGCGCGAGCAGCATCACATACTGAACGATTTCGGGCATGCTCTCGCGCGGCGTATTGCCGCCCGACAGCATCTGCAGCGGCAGCAGCACCAGCACGATCAGCATGCCGAATTGCGGCATGTTGCGCGCCAATGTGGCGAGGAAGATGCCGAGCGACGTGGTCGAGAACAGCACCAGCGCCGCGCCGGCGAAGAACAGGGGCAACGATCCGGCCACCGGCACGTGCATCAGCCCACGCACCACAAGGTTGAGCGACAGGGCGGAGGCCAGCAGCACCACCAGCCCCATCGACCAGACCTTCGAGATCATGATTTCAGCCGGAGTGACCGGCATCACCAGCAGATGCTCGATCGTGCCATGCTCGCGCTCCCGGATCAGTGCGGCGCCGGTGAGGATGATCGAGAGCATGGCGATCTGGTTGATGATCTGCGCCAGCCCCCCGAACCAGGTTTTGTCGAGCGCCGGGTTGAACCGCGCGCGGATCGCCAGGTCGACCGGGGGCGTCGTCCGTGCGCGGTATCGCGAGACGAACTCGTTTACTTCGCCCGACGCGATCTGCTGGATGAACCCGCTTCCCATGAACGCCTGGCTCATCCGCGTCGCATCGGTATTGAGCTGGAACTCGGCACGCCGGCCGGCCAGCAGGTCGCGCTGGAAGCCCGACGGGATGTGCAGGACGAAGGTGTAGATGCCCGCGTCCAGCCCGGGGTTGACCTCGTCGGGCGAAATCATCTGCGGCGTGCGGAACTGCGGGGGGAAGAAGGCCGCGACGATCCGCTGCGACACCGGAGATTCGTCCTCGTCGACGATCGCGATCGAGGCATTGTGCAGCGTCTCCGGGATCGCGCTGGCCGCGACATAGACCGAGAAGGTGAAGGCGACGACGATCAGGATGAGCATCGCCGGATCGCGCCAGAGGCTCCACAGCTCCTTCACTCCGAGCCGGTAGATATTGAAGAGGCTTCGCCGCATCGTCAGCGCTCCTGCTTGCGGACGAGCAGTATCGACACGCCGATGATCACCGGCACCGCCAGCGCGAGCGGGAGGAAGGAACCCGCCAGCTCGCGAAACCCGAGCGCCTTGTTGAACACCCCGCGGCTGATCGTGAACATGTGGCTGGCCGGATATATCTCGCCGATGACGCGTCCGGCGCCCTCCAGCGAGGCGACCGGATCGGTCATCCCGCCGAATGCAGTGGCGGGAAGCATGGTGGCGATCATCGCCAGGAACAGGGCGGCGATCTGGCTGCGCGTCACCGCGGAGATCAGCAGCCCCAGTCCGGTCGCCGCTAGGCAATAGATCGTTGCCGCCACGAGCAGCGCGACGAAACTGCCCTTCACCGGCACGCCGAAGACGAAGACCGCCATCAGCACCATCAGCAGGAAATTGGCCACCGCGAGCACGACATAGGGTATCTGCTTGCCGAGCAGGAATTCGCTGCGGGTGACGGGCGTGACATAGAGGTTGATGATCGAGCCGATCTCCTTCTCGCGCACCACGGCCAGCGCGGCGAGCATCGCGGGAAGCATCAGCAGCAGCAGCGGGATCACCGTGGGCACCATCGCAGGCAGGCTCTGCACCTCGGGATTGTAGCGGAATCGGTTCTCCACCGAGAAATTGCCCGTGGCCGCCGATCCGGTGCGCCGCCGTGTCTCCTCGGTCAGCCAATGCGCGTGCAGGCCCTGGATATAGCCCTGCACGGTC
>DATLJJ010000367.1:0-17091 GCA_035538975.1 Sphingomonas sp.
CGTTGAAACGCTACGGGTGCCCATGAAGATGCAGCGTGCGTGCCACTTGTGGCAAGCCTTTGTTTTCTGCGGCTCCCAGTGGTTAACACCTGCTGACCGGCGCCCCTGGTTGTAAGCCTTTCCGACAGTTCCGCGCCCGAAAGAAGCCGCCTGCGCCGCAGCGGCATATGGCGCCGTTCAGCCCGCGTTCACCCTATTGACTACAGACGTAATCGTGACGATTACAGGCGTAGTCGAGAGGGAATCATGACCGAGCGGATCAGCGACGCCGAACATGCCGTGATGGAGGTGCTCTGGGAGCAGTCGCCGCTCACTGCCCAGGAGGTCGCGGAGCGCGTGCCCGCCGAGCGCGGCTGGAGCGCGAACACCGTCAAGACGCTGCTCGGTCGGCTGCTCGCCAAGAGCATCATCGCGCACGAGGAGGACGGCCGGCGCTATCGCTATCGTCCGCTCGTGGAGCGGGCCGACTATGTCGCGGGTGAATCGCGAAAGCTGATGGACCGGCTGTTCGGCGGCCGGCTGACGCCGCTGGTCGCGCATCTCGCCGAGCGCGACGCGATCACCGATGAAGACATTGCCGAGATCGAGGCCCTTTTGAAGGAGCTCAAGCAATGATCGGCTGGGCACTGGAAACCCTGATCGCCACCACGCTGCTGATGCTGGTCGTGCTGGCTATACGCGTGCCGGTGCGCAAGGCCTTCGGTGCGCATGTCGCCTATGCGCTATGGCTGCTCCCGGTAGCGCGCCTGCTGCTGCCGCAGGTGCCCGAAGGCTGGCGCGAGCAGGCGGCGGCGCCGGTCGCGGTGGCGAGCGACGTGATCGTTGCCTATGTGGTCGAGCCGATCTCGCTTTCAGCGGCGCCCGGCGGCACGGCAGCGGTGTCGTCGCCGGTCGACTGGATCTTCCTGGCTTTGCTCGTCTGGGTCGGTGGCGCGGTGCTCTTCCTCGCTTATCACGTCGTCGCGCACAGCCGCTACACTGCGACGCTGCTCCGCCGCGCCCGCGTCGATCGTACCGTCGCCCAGGGCAAGGTGCGGGTGATCGAGACCGACGCCGCGCACGGGCCGCTCGCCTTCGGAGTGTTTCGCAAATACGTCGCCTTCCCGCGCGACTTCGCGGAGCGCTACGACGAGCTCGAGCGCGATCTGGCGCTGGCGCATGAGCTGGGTCACCACGCCCGGGGCGACCTGATCGCGAACTGGATCGCGCTCGTCGTCCTCGCGCTTCATTGGTTCAACCCGGTCGCCTGGAGGGCCTTTCGTGCCTTCCGCGCCGACCAGGAAATGGCTTGCGACGCCCTGGTGCTCGCCGGCCGCGCCCAGGCACTGCGCCATGCCTATGGCCGTGCGATCGTCAAGTCCGCGCATGGGGGTGCGGTCTCGGCGGCATGTCACTTGCACACGATAAACGAAGTCAAAGGGAGGCTACGCATGCTCTCGAAGAACCGGAAGAATTCCCCCATCCGCATGGCAGCTGGATTGGCAGGAGTGGGCGCGCTGTCGATCGCCGCGCTCGGGCTCACTGCCTCGGGCACTCAGGCGGCCGAGAAGATCAAGGACAAGGTCGGCGCGACGATCGGCGTCGATCTGGACCAGGGTGTTCCGGCGCCGCCCGCGCCCCCGGAGCCGCCCGCGCCGGCTGCGCCGCCCGCCGGCGCCGAGCCTCCGGCGCCGCCCGCTCCACCCGCAGCCGACGCGGCTCCCCCGGCGCCTGCGGCTCCCCGGATCGCGCGCCACGTCTATCGCTTCGAAGACGGCAAGGGCGAGGGCAAGCAGGTCCGCAAGATCGTGGTCGTCCATGCCGACGGTACCACACAGGAGACCGAACTGCCCGATCCGGACGCGCTGCGCGCCTCGATCCCGGAGATCCGCGACGGCAAGTGCGGCAAGGGCGACAAGCCCAGCGTCGAGCACCGCGAAGAGGGCGGGCGGAAGATCATGATCATCTGCTCGGACCGGATCGCGATGCAGGCGGCTGACGCCGAGCGCATGGCCGCGGTTCACAAGCAGTTCGGCATGCAGTCAGCGCTGATGGGCTTGCGCCATGCGCGCCGCTCGGTCGAGGCCGATCAGAGCATCAGCGTCGACGAGCGCGCCAAGGCGATCAAGGGCATCGACGAGGCAATCGCCGAGCTTGAGAAAGGCAAGTCGAAAGACTGACGAGAGGGGAGGGGCGTCCTTTCTGGCGGCGCCCTTCACGCGGGGCCGGCTGAACTCCTTCGCAGCCGGCCCCGTTTCGTCGAAGTGACTCCCGGTCGAGACGAGGCAAATCTCGATCCTCCCCCTGGCGGGGGAGGATTGGACCATCGATGCTTCCCGGAAGCCGCCGCCCTTGCCTTGCCGGGCGGCAAACGCCATCTCGCGGGAATGATCGAAGCCCCTGTCGGCGAAGCGCTCGCGGTCGGACCGCTGGTGACCAGGGTGCTGGCACCCAATCCTTCGCCTTTCACCTATACCGGCACCCAGACCTATCTGGTTGGCACCGACGTGCTGGCAGTGATCGACCCCGGCCCCGACGATCCGCGCCACATGGACGCGCTGCTCGCGGCGATCGCGGGGCGTCCGGTGCAGGCGATCCTGTGCACCCACACCCACCGCGACCACAGCCCCGCCGCCGCGCCGCTCAAGGCCCTGACCGGCGCCGGGATCGTCGGCTGCGCGCCCTTGACGCTGGAGGATGCCGGCCCCCGCGCCGATGCGGCGTTCGACACGGGCTATGCGCCCGACCGCGTGCTCGCGGACAGCGAGAGCGTCCGCGGCCCCGACTGGACGCTTACCGCGGTCGCGACGCCGGGACATACCTCCAACCATCTCTGCTTCGCGCTGGAGGAAACCGGCGCGCTGTTCAGCGGCGACCATGTGATGGGCTGGTCCACCACCGTCGTGGCGCCACCCGATGGCGACATGGCGGCCTATATGGCGAGCCTCGACAGGCTGATGGCGCGCAAGGACAGCATCTATTTCCCCGCGCACGGCGAGCCGATCGAGAAGCCGCAGCGCTTCGTCCGCGGCCTGATGGGGCACCGCAAGCAGCGCGAGGGACAGATACTGCGCCTGCTTCGCCAGCAGGTCGGCGCGATCCCTGCGATGGTCGAGCGCATGTACGTCGGACTTGACCCGCGGCTCAGCGGCGCGGCGGGTCGTTCGGTGCTGGCGCACCTCATCGACCTTCAGGCACGCGGGCTGGTGACACAGGAGGCCGAGGGTTGGAAACTCGCGGCGTGAAGGCCTGGGGCTGCCTGAAGTTCGCCGCGCTGCTGGCCGCGGTCGTGCTCGCGATCGGCGCGGGCTTCTGGTTCCTGAGCGACACGGTGAAGCGCCAGTTCACCGGCCCCGATCCCGTCACCGTAGCGACGGCGAGCCTGCAGGGGCTGCGCGAGCAGAACCGGCTCACCACCTTCGCCGCGCGCTATGTGGCGGTGGTCACGTCGAAGCAGAGCCGGCTGGGGATGACGGCGGAGAAGACGCTGATCATGCCCGGCATGGTCCGCTACGAAGTCGACCTCTCCAAGCTCCAGCAGCGCAACCTCGAATGGGACGCGGCGGCCAACCGGCTGACGATCACGCTGCCCCCCGTCGAAGTGGTGGGGCCGCAGGTCGAGCTCGACAATATCCGCCAATATTCGGGCGGCGGCATCCTGATGCGGCTGACCGACGTCGAAAGCCGGCTCGACGAAGCGAACCGCAAGGCGGGGCAGCAGGAGCTCGTCCGCCAGGCACGCGAGGCGACGCCGATGAAGCTCGCCAAGGATGCGACGCGTCGCGCGGTCGAGCGCAGCTTCGTCATGCCGCTCAAGGCCGCCGGGCTCGACGCCAGCGTCCGCGTCTATTTCCCCGACGAGCGCCGCGGCGCCACCAGCGAAGTCTGGGACGTGTCGCGCCGTCCCGAAGAGGTAATCGCCAACCGCGAGTGAGCCGTTGAGCGAATGCCACGAACGCGGTATTCTGCATGAATGTGCAGATAACGGTTCGGGGGCTGACATGGCGACGATTGTCGGGCCGGCGCCGCGCGCCGCGGGACGCGACCGCTTCTTCCTGATCCTGTCGCTCGCGATGAGCGCGACCATCGTCGCGGGGTTCGCGTTCAATCTGGCGATGGGCCGGTCGAGCTTCAGCCTCCCGCTGATCTATCACGTCCACGCCTTCGTTTTCTTCGGCTGGATCGCGCTTTTCCTCATCCAGAATTTCCTGATCGCTACGGAGAATGTGCGGATCCATCGCAGGGTCGGCGTGATTGCGCTGGGCTGGGTGCCACTGATGGTGGTGATGGGCTTCGCCGTCATGCTCCATTCGCTGCGCTCGCATGGCGGCCCGCCCTTTTTCGACGCGCGCGAGTTCCTGTTCGGCAATCCGATGGACCTGCTCTGCTTCGCCGGCCTGGTCTTCGCGGCGCTCGCGATGCGGCGGCATTCGGACTGGCACCGGCGGCTGATGCTGTGCGCAGTGACGATTCTTACAGGGCCCGGCCTCGGGCGGCTGCTGCCCCTTCCGCTCATGATCCCCTGGTCGTGGACGGTCGCCTCGCTGCTCGCTCCGCTGATCTTCCCCCTCATCGGCATCGTCGCCGACCTGATCCGCATGCGCCGCGTACATCCGGCGTGGCTCTGGGGCGTCGCCGCGATCGTCGGCACCAATCTGCTCGCCGAGGCGATCGCCTACACGCCGTTCGGCACCTCGGTCACCCGCGCGGTTGTGGCGGGCTCGCCCGGAGCCGATCGCCCGCTCGCCGCACACTGGCCTTGATCCCGAACCCGCGCGGGGCCATGTGCCGCGCACGGGGCAAGGGAGTAGTGAACATGGACGCGCGCAACGGCATCGGCGGCAGCCTGGCAGGGCTCGACCTTCGCGCCGAGATCGACCGGCTGCGCAAGGAGCGCAACGCCGTCATCCTCGCGCATTACTACCAGAAGCCCGAGCTGCAGGACCTGGCCGATTTCGTCGGCGACAGCCTCGACCTCAGCCGCAAGGCAGCCGAGACCGATGCCGAAGTGATCGCCTTCTGCGGCGTGCGCTTCATGGCCGAGACCGCCAAGATCCTTTCGCCCGACAAGATCGTCGTGCTTCCCGACATGAACGCCGGGTGCAGCCTCGAGGACAGCTGCCCGCCCGAGCAGTTCGCCGCCTTCCGCGCCGCCCACCCGGACCATATCGCGCTCACCTACATCAATTGCTCGGTCGAAGTGAAAGCGCTCTCCGACATCATCGTCACCAGCTCGTCGGCCGAGCGGATTCTCGCGCAGATCCCGCCCGAGCAGAAGATCATCTTCGGCCCCGATCGCAACCTCGGCGGCTATCTCACCCGCAAGGCGGGTCGGGAGATGCTGCTGTGGCCGGGCGTGTGCATCGTGCACGAGGCGTTCAGCGAAACCGAGCTGCTCAAGCTCAAGGCCGAGCACCCCGGCGCGCCGATCGCCGCGCATCCCGAATGCCCGCCGCACATCCTCGATCACGCCGATTATGTCGGCTCGACGCGCGGCATCCTCGAGTTCGCGCAAAGCTTCCCCGGCGACACGCTGATCGTCGCGACCGAGCCGCACATCATCCACCAGATGGAGAAGGCGCTGCCGGGCAAGAACTTCATCGGTGCGCCGGGAGCGGACGGCAACTGCAACTGCAACATCTGCCCGTACATGGCGCTCAACAACATGGAGAAGCTCTATCTTGCGCTCCGCGACCTCGAGCCGCGGATCGAGATCGAGGAAGAGATGCGCCTCAAGGCAAAGAAGAGCCTCGACCGGATGCTCGAAATGGCCAGCGCGAGCATCGGTTACGGCGATCTCGGGCCGGTGCGAGTCACGGGCGACTAGGCGCCATCGCCCGCCGCGAGAGGGCGTTGCGTTTTGAAACATATCGGAAATATCGCGGACCCGGCGGCCGTAGCTGCTGCGCCTCTCCTATAAAGGACTCATTCGCTTGCCGAGCGTCAGGGCGCCGGTGAGCAGAAAACATCTGCGCGCAGGCACTGCCGACGCCGCAGATCGAGTCATTGGAGCCCCGACGTGTCGCTGTCCAACCTTCCGATCTCCCGCAAGCTCATAGGCGCTTTTGCGGCCATCATCATCGTCTTCGCGACGGTTGCCGCCTTCATCTTCTCGAATCTCGCCTCCCTCGAAGAAGCTTCGGCCGACAAGGAGCGTTCGCTGCTTGCTGCCCAGGCCGCGCAGACCATGCTCACCGAGGTGCTCGAGCAGCAGAATGCCGCGCGCGGATTCGCGATCCTCGGTCGTGACGAGTTCCGCAAGACCTATGACGAGCGCGGCGAGGCTTTCCTCAAGACGCTCGAGACCTTCAAGGAACATTCGACCTCGCCCGAGCAGCATGAGCGCGTGAGGCGCGTCGACGCGGCCGTGAAGGTGCTGCGCGGCAAGCTCGACCACGTCATCGAGCTCGCGCGCAACCCCGCGACCCGCGCCGAGGCTGGCGAGCTTGCGGGCGTCAAGATGCTCGGCGACATTCGCCCGGTCATCGCCGAAATCCAGAAGGTGCAAGAGGAGCGCATCGAAGCCAGGTCGGGCGTCGAGGACGCGGCGCAACGTTCGTCGAAGCTCGCCATCTGGATCGGCGGCATCGTCGCGGCACTGCTTGCGTGCCTGTTCGGTTGGCTGCTGTCGCGCACCGTCGCGGTTCCGGTCCGTGATCTCACCGCCACGATGAAATCGCTCGCCGGCGGCGACAACCATGTCGAGGTGCGCGGTACCGAGCGCGGGGACGAGATCGGCGCGATGGCCAAGGCGGTGCTCGTGTTCCGCGAAGCCGCGATCGAGAAGGAAAAGCTCGATGCGGCCAAGAAGATCGCCGATGCCGAGCAGAAGCTGGTCGTCGAATCGCTCGAAAAGGGGCTCGGCAAGCTCGCCGGGGGCGACCTGACCGCCAACATCACTGCCGACTTCTCGGCTTCCTATGCGACGGTGAAGACCAACTTCAACGACGCGCTCGCCAGCCTGCGCGAGCTGATCGGCTCGGTGATGGATTCGACCGCCGCGATCCGCACCGGATCGAGCGAGATCGCCCAGGCGTCCGAGGATCTGGCGCGCCGCACCGAAGCCAATGCCGCCAGCCTCGAGGAAACCTCGGCCGCGGTCACCCAGATGGACCAGCGGCTCAAGGCAACCGCTGCCGCTGCGGGACGCACCGTCGAGCGCGCCGACGGCGCGATCAGCACCGTCTCCGGCGGCCGTGGTATCGCCGACGAGGCAGTGCAGGCGATGACTCGCGTGTCGGAGAGCGCCAAGGGCATCGACAGCGTGATCGAGGGCCTCGACAAGATCGCCTTCCAGACGCGCGTCCTTGCGATGAACGCGGCGGTCGAAGCAGGCCGCGCCGGTGAGGCGGGCCGCGGCTTCGCGGTCGTCGCCGACCTCGTCTCGGCGCTCGCCATGCGCGCCGAGGAGGAAGCCGGCCGCGCCCGCGATCAGCTCACGGCGACCCAGACCGACATCGTCGCGGCGGTGGAAATGGTCGAAAAGGTCGACAGCGCGCTCGCCAACATCTCGGGCGACGTGGGCGAAGTGCACCAGCTGCTGGGCGAAATCGCCGCCGACAACCAGGCGCAGTCGACTGCGATCACCCAGATCAGCGCTGCGATCGGCACGATGGACCAATCGACCCAGCAGAATGCCGCGATGGTCGAGGAGACCTCGGCCGCTGCGCGCAATCTCAACAGCGAAGTGACTGCGCTTGCCGAGCAGGCGGCCAGGTTCGTCATCAGCAACGATGTGCGCCGTGCGGCTTCGCCTGCGCGCACGACGGTTCCGGCCAGGCCGGCGAAGCCCGCCGCCCAGGCCCGGACTGCCGCCTATGTCTCGCCGGTCAAGCCGCTCGCCGCGGCGCCGGTCGCCAATGGCAACGGCGCGTCGCACGACGACTGGACTTCGTTCTAACCATCACGGCTCCGGCCGAAGCAGGGGGGCGCCGCGGCCAGTCCGCGGCGCCCCTTTTGCATGCCCACCTCCAATCCTCCCCCGCCAGGGGGAGGTGGCACGCGAAGCGTGACGGAGGGGGAGGAAGCACGCTGTGTGCGAGCCTTTTCAACCCGCGGCGCACGCAGGGCAGTTCAACAGGCGCAAGCATTGTTCTAGGGGACGAGGTATGTCCTTCTCGCTCGACCATTTCGATCTCGACAGCTTCGTCCGCTCCACGCTCGCCGAGGACCTCGGCGAGGCGGGCGACATCACTTCCGCTGCCGTGATCCCGCAGGACGCCGTCTTCACCGGCGTGATGGATAGCCGCGATGCGATCACGGTCGCCGGGCTGCCGATCGCCGAGGCGTTCTTCCGCACGCTCGACCCCGACGTGACGATCGAACGGCTGGTCGAGGATGGGGCGACCGTGCCTGCGGGTACCGATCTGCTGCGGCTCAGGGGCCGCGCGCGGGCGATGCTCACTGCCGAGCGTTCGGCGCTCAACACCGTCCAGCATCTTTCGGGCATCGCCACGCTCACGCGCGCCTATGTCGATCGGATCGCGGGCACCGGCGCCACGCTGCTCGACACGCGCAAGACGCTGCCGGGGCTCCGCGTGCTCGAGAAATATGCGACGCGCATGGGCGGCGCCGAGAACCACCGCATGGGTCTGTGGGACGCGGCGATGATCAAGGACAATCACGTCGCGGTCGCCGGGTCGGTGGGCGAAGCGGTGCGGCGCGCCGTCGCAGCCGGGATCGCGCGGATCATCGTCGAGGTTGACCGGATCGACCAGATCGTGCCTGCGCTCGACGCCGGCGCCACGCACCTGCTGCTCGACAATATGGCGCCGTCGATGCTGCGCGAGGCGGTTGCGCTGGTCGCCGGTCGCGTGCCCACCGAAGCGTCGGGCGGCGTGCGACTCGATACGATCCGCGCGATCGCCGAGACCGGCGTCACTTATGTCAGCGTCGGCCGGCTCACCCAGTCGGCGCCCGCCGCCGACATAGGCCTCGACTTCGCGACAGCCGACTGAGCGGATACTGCGGATCCGGCGCTAGCGGCTGCGGCGACCGGGCTGGTCGACCGTCACCGTCGAGGGATAATGTTTGTCGAGGTGGCGCTTGATGATGCGCAGGTTGCGCGTGTTGGAGCGGAAGAAGAAGTCCGCTGCGTCGCCCACGAAGGGGACCAGCCCGACCAGCCAGTCCATGCCCACATTGCCTGCCATGCGCACGAGCGCGGTCTTGCTCATGCCCAGATTGCGGGCTTCCCAGACCATATAGCCGCCGAGCGCCGCCGCGATGGCATCGCCCAGCACCGGGACCAGGCCCACGATGAAGTCCATGCCGACCGGTTGCTTGATCCCCGGCACGATGAAGGCGTGCTCGAGCAGCTTCTCAAGTCCCTCGATGCGGCGGCGGATGTCCTCCGGACTGCGCCCCAGCGGCAGCTTGCCCACCATGCCGGCCGGGCCTGAATCCATGCGTATCGGTCGCGCCAACCCATTCACTCCATAGCTTTCCGCAGGTGATTCAACGGGTGCCAGGCCCGCGTGTTTCCCTGCCATGCGCCCAGCCGCAGCGCCGCCAACGACCAGCGGAACGGCTGTGCGAGAGGGATATAGGTAGCGTCGGCGGTAAGTGCAGCATCGGCATCGGCGATCCGCTGGCTGCGCGTCGCGAGATCGGGCGCGTCGCGAGCCGCCTCGATCAGCGCGCGGACCTCTTCGGAACAGGCCACGCACGCCGTCGCGAGGAACCAGCGGCCGCTGTCATAGGGGGCAACCTCGTCGATCAGGCGCAGATCGGCGCGGGCGTCGGGCGCCACCCGCTGCGGCTGGATGCCGATGCGCAGCAGCGCTTCGGCGACGTGCGCCCAGACCAGCGTGCCTCCGGGCCCGGACGGAAGCGCTATGCGAAGCACGAGCGGATCGGCGTGCGCGCGCCGCCACGCCGCGACCCGGGCGCGCGCCGTCTCCCGTCGGGCATCGAGCGCGAGCCCCGCCCAGTCCGGCAGGGTGGCGGGCAGCGCGGAATCGAGCTGCGCCGGCAGCAGCGTCTCGACCGGCTTCCAGTCGGACTGCACTGCCTGCACCAGCGCGGCGCGGTCGATCGCCATGGCCACCGCGGCCCGGTTCTCGGCGTCGGCGAGGAAGCCCTGCCGGTTCGCCACGGCGAGCCCGAACAGGCCCAGCGCCGGATCGGTGCGCACATTGGCCGGGGCGATGCCTGCCTGCTCGACGATCGGCCAGTCGGCGAAGCTTCCGCCCAGCACCAGGTCGGAAGCCTGCGCCCGGAAGCGGGCGATGGCGATGCCGGAGCGCTCGCCGAACAGCCGGACGGTCTCTTCGGGCGCAGGGGGGGCGTCCTCGGATCCCGGCGGCGGGACGGGAAGGAGCAGCATGCTGCGTCCGCCCGGCCGGCCGCGGAAGGGGCCGCTGCCGTCGAGCCGCGCCTGGCGGAACACGGCGAGCTCGGGCTGGGCGAAAAGCTTGAGCAGGTCGGGGCGGGGGCGCTTGAGCCGCACTTCGATCACTTGCGGCGTCATCGCGACGATCTCGTCGACGACGGCGAGGAAGGGGGCGAGCGCGTTGCGGCTGCCGGGGGTCGAGGCGCGGCGCAGCACGCGGACGACCTGGGCCGCGGTGACGGGCTCGCCGTCCGTCCAATAGGCCTCGCGCAGGCGGAAGATGTAGCTGCGGCCTTCGTCCATCACGATCCAGCGCTCGGCGAGGCCGGGCTCGATCTGGCCGGCGGCGTCGAAGCGGACCAGGCCTTGCGCAGTGGCGCCCATCAGCACGCGCTGCGCGGTGTCGAGCGCGCCGGCGCTGGGGTCGGCGGGTCGCGCCTCGCCCCCGATCGCGCTCACCACCACGGGCGCATCGTCCTTGCGCACCCCGCGCCCGTCGCATCCCCCCGCCACCAGCGCCAGTCCAGGCAGGATCAGGTGAATGAAGCGCTGCATCAACTTCCCGCGAAAAGAATGCGCAGGGTGTATGCCGGGCGTTCCTTGATGCCAACCCCGCGGCTCAGCGCAGCCCGACGTTGGTTAGGCTCGACTCATCGCGCGGGGCCGGCAAACCGGAAACGAACGCTACCTACGGCGGTTTGCCCCTACAGAGTAAGGAAGGGAGACGGTCGAATGTCGCGTATCCTCGGCAAAGTGGCGACCGCAGTAGCGGCGCTTTCCCTCGCAAGCGTGCCCGCAGTCGCTGCACAGGCGCCGGCGTCGAAGCTCTCGCTTCGTGCTTCCACTACTGCAGACAAGGCGGAGAACCTGAGCCCCACGCCGATCATCGCCGCGGTTGCGCTGATCGCATTTTCGGCCGGGGTGATCATCGTCGCGACCAACGACGACAACGACGATCCAGACAGCCCCTAGTAGAGGCTGGTGCGGACGGCGGGACTCGAACCCGCACGCCCCGAGGGGCAGAAGATTTTAAGTCTCCGGCGTCTACCGGTTCCGCCACGTCCGCATGCACGAATGCTGCCCCAGCAAGCGCAAGGGGCCGGAACCGTCAAGCGGTTCCGGCCCCTTTTGCTTCAATCGGGTTGATGACGCCGTCGCCTCACACGTTGAGGCGGCTGCGCATCTCCTTGCCAGGCTTGAAATAGGGAACGCGCTTGGGCGCGACTTCCACCGTCTCGCCGGTGCGCGGGTTGCGCCCGGTGCGCCCGTCGCGGGCGCGGGTGGAGAAGGCGCCGAAGCCGCGAAGCTCGACTCGCCCATCCTCGGTGAGGCGGCGGACGATGTCGTCGAAGAAGACTGATACGATCTTCTCGACCTCGCGAACCGACAGGCCCGGATTATCCTGCACCAGGCGCTGCACGAGTTCCGATCGGATCATTCGCTCCCTCCCTTGACCCCGCGCTGATGGCGGCCGTTTCCCACATGGCGTGCCGGGATCGGCCACGCTTCGCGTCCTTCCGCAATCTGCATCAACCAGAAGATTTTAGGAAGGGCGTAAATGGCTGGGCTTGCGGGGGAAACGGAGATTTCCGCCTCCCCCGCAAAGGACTTACTGCTTCTCGCTGCGCGCCTTGAGCGCTTCGCCGAGAATGTCGCCGAGCGACGCGCCCGAGTCGGACGAGCCATACTGGGCAACTGCCTGCTTCTCTTCGGCAATCTGCATCGCCTTGACCGAGAAGGTCGGCTTCTTCGAACGATCGAAGCCGGTCACCATGGCGTCGAACTTCTGGCCGACCTGGAAACGCTCGGGGCGCTGCTCGTCGCGATCGCGACCCAGATCGGTACGCTTGATGAAGCCGGTCGCACCGTCGTCGCCGACCTGCACTTCGAGGCCCGCGTCGCGGACTTCGAGAACGGTGACGGTGACGACTGCGTTCTTGTTGAGCTTGTCGCCGCTGGTGGCAGTCGCGGTCGAGACGCCACCGCGCTCGAGCTGCTTCATGCCGAGCGAGATACGCTCCTTGTCAGGCTCGATCGCGAGCACGACCGCCTTCACGGTCTCGCCCTTGCGGTGCAGGTTGAGCGCGTCCTCGCCCGAGATGCCCCAGGCGATGTCCGACATGTGGACCATGCCGTCGACGTCGTTGTCGAGACCGATGAACAGGCCGAACTCGGTGGCGTTCTTGACTTCGCCCTCGACTTCGCTGCCGACCGGGTGCGCGGCCGCGAAGGCCTCCCACGGATTGGCCTGGGCCTGCTTGAGGCCGAGCGAAATGCGGCGCTTTTCCTGATCGACCTCGAGCACGACGACATCGACTTCCTGCGAAGTCGACACGATCTTGCCCGGGTGGACGTTCTTCTTGGTCCAGCTCATTTCCGAGACGTGGACCAGACCCTCGATGCCCGGCTCGAGCTCGACGAACGCGCCATACTCGGTGATGTTGGTCACGCGGCCCGAGACCTTCGCGCCCACCGGGTACTTGGCGGCGGCGCCTTCCCACGGATCGCTCTCGAGCTGCTTCATGCCGAGGCTGATGCGCTGCGTCTCGCGGTTGATGCGGATGATCTGGACGCGGACGGTGTCACCGATGTTGAGCACTTCGCTCGGGTGGTTGACACGCTTGTAGCTGAGGTCGGTGACGTGCAGCAGACCGTCGATGCCGCCGAGATCCACGAACGCACCGTAATCGGTGATGTTCTTGACGACGCCGTCGATCACCTGGCCCTCGTGCAGGCTCTGGATCAGGCCCGAACGCTGCTCGGCGCGGGTTTCCTCGAGCACCGCGCGACGCGACACGACGATGTTGCCGCGCTTGCGGTCCATCTTGAGGATCTGGAAGGGCTGGGGGATGTCCATCAGCGGCGTGACGTCGCGCACCGGACGGATATCGACCTGCGAGCCGGGGAGGAAGGCCACCGCGCCCGAGAGGTCGACGGTGAAGCCGCCCTTGACGCGGCCGAAGATCACGCCCTCGACGCGGGCCGACTTGGCGAATTCGGCCTCGAGCTTGTCCCAGGCGGCTTCGCGGCGGGCGCGGTCGCGGCTGAGCATCGCTTCGCCGTTCGCATTCTCGACGCGGTCGACATAGACCTCGACTTCGTCGCCGACCTTGAGGTCAGCCTTCTGGCCCGGCGCGGCGAACTCGCGCAGCGGGACGCGGCCTTCGGACTTCAGGCCAACGTCGATGACGGCGAGGTCATTCTCGATGCCGGTGACGGTGCCGATCACGACGCGGCCTTCGAAGCCGTCCGCCTGACCGAGGGTCTGTTCGAGCATTGCCGCGAAATCGTCGCGGGAGGGGTTTGCCGTAGTGGCCATAAACTAGCAGTTCCTAATTGACGTTTTTTCCGGCCAGCCGGTTGTATCCGGCGGTCTTTAGGGCCGAAATCGCCGCGGCGGCCCCATGCCGGTCGCGGCATCCGTGTGGACCGTGGCACGCGGAGGACCCTAGACGCTGGAATGCGAAAAGGGCGCGAGAGAGGATTTCCCTCTGCGCCTGCCTCCGCGAGCTGCTACCCGCTGGACGGGCGCGCACATAGCTCAAGCGCCTTCGAGTGGCAAGGTGTGGGCGGACCGCCTGCCTGTGCGTCGGCCAGTCCGTTGGATATGGGCGATGGGCGGCAGTAAGGTGAGCCACTGGGTCAGCCGGCGAGCTGATGCACGTCGTCGTTGGTGCTCAACCAGGAAGAGACCAGTGCCCTGCCGCGCGCAGTGAGGACGGCGTCGATGACGCGGGGACCGTCGGGTCCCACCACGAGCGCTTCATAGGCGATCAGCCCGGCATCGCTCAGCCGCTGGACGGCGCGGACGAAGTCGAGACCATGTTCGAAGGGAGTTCGCAGGCCGATGCTCGCCGGTCGCAGCGTGAGGGTCGCAGGCCAGCTGGAGCGCAGCGACTGGAGGGCCGCGCGCGCGTCGGCGCTTTCGAGCGCAAGCTGATACTCATCGGACGCCATGTGAACCCTCTTGGTCTCCTACATTCGCGCCCCCATTCTCAATTGTCCGCTCCGCTGTTACGGATGCGGTTAACCATTGATTGACTCATCTTAACAAATCGTAAACCGCCCACGAGCAGGCGGCTTGGAAGCACTTATCGTTGAACCGAACCCTTCTTGCGCAAGTGCTCCGCGACCCTGGATGCATAGTTTGCGCATGGCGTGGCAAACAGCCAACGCCATAGTTCGTTCCTGCCAGATTAGCATTTCACGTGTTTTGGACCAATAACAATTTGGTCGCACGCCTGAACAATAAGGCATGAGGCCGGCATCGATGGTGCCGTATCGCGTCAATTATTCAGTCTGGACTTAACGCGTAACGAGAAGCGTCTCCACCGTTTCGACATTTTTGCGCTATTTTCAGCTACTTCGATGACGCCTCGCCGGCCCGCGCGTCCACCAGCATGATCGCGCGCTGCACGGCGGCGTCGATCGACAGGAAGCTGGTGTCGAGCAGCGCGGCGTCCGGGGCGGGCTTCATCGGCGCCTCGGTCCGGCGTGCGTCGCGATCGTCGCGCGCGCGAATGTCCGCGAGCACCTTGTCGAGGCTGATGTCGATTCCCGCCTTGCGCAGCTCGAGGTGCCGGCGCTGCGCGCGGATCGTCGGCGTGGCCTTTACGAACAGCTTGGCGTCAGCGTCCGGTGCGATCACCGTGCCGATGTCGCGCCCGTCGAGCACGGCGCCGCCGGGCTGGCGCGCGAAACTGCGCTGGCGCTCGAGCAGCGCGGCGCGAACCGGCGGGTGCGCCGAAACCACCGACGCCACTTTGCCCACTTCGTCGCTTCGCAGCCATTGATCGGCGAGCAGCGCATCCTCGAATGCGCAGGCGGAGACGGCGTCACTCTCGCTCGCGGGATCGCCGCCCTGACGCAGCAGCGTCGCTGCGACGGCGCGGTAAAGCAGGCCGGTGTCGAGGTGCGGCAGCCCATAGTGGCGCGCGAGCGCCCGGGCGATGGTGCCCTTGCCCGAGGCGGCGGGTCCGTCGACGGCGATGATCATATGCGCAGGCCAGCCTCATTGGTGAGCGCGTCAAGGGTGTCGAAGAAGGCGGGATAGCTGGTCGCGACCGGCGCCACGTCGTCGATCGTCACGGGTCCGCGCGCGGCGAGGCCGGCGACTGCCATGCTCATTGCGATGCGGTGGTCGAGCTTCGAGGCGATCTGCGCGTTGCCGGGCAGCGGATCGCCGCCGCTGCCTTCGATCGCGAGCCCGTCCTCGAATTCCTCGGTCTGCACGCCCGCGGCCTCGAGCGCGGATCGCATCGTCGCGATACGGTCGGATTCCTTGACGCGCAGCTCGTGCGCGCCGCGAGCGACGGTACGGCCCGAAGCCAGCGCAGCGGCTACGAACAGGATCGGATATTCGTCGATCATGCTCGGCGCGAGCTCGGGCGGGACTTCGATCGCCGTAAGCGGGGCATGGCGCACGCGCAGGTCCGCGACCGGCTCGCCGCCGACCTCGCGTGCGTCCACTTCCTCGATCGAGGCCCCCATCATGCGCAGCGCCGTGATCAGGCCGGTGCGCGTCGGGTTCATGCACACGTTGCGGATTGTCACGTCGGATTCGGGCACGATCGATGCCGCGACCATCCAGAAACCGGCCGAGGAAGGGTCGCCGGGCACCACGATCTGCTGGGGCCGAAGCTCGGCCTCGCCGCGGATCGCGATGATCTTGCCCTCGGGGCCGTCCTCGACGGTCAGCTCGGCGCCGAATCCGCGCAGCATCCGCTCGCTATGGTCGCGCGTCGGCACCGGCTCGATCACGCGCGTGATCCCCGGCGTGTTGAGCCCCGCCAGCAGCACCGCCGACTTCACCTGTGCCGAGGCGACGGGGAGCGTATATTCGATCGGCACCGCCGGGCAGAGCCCGCGCACCATCAGCGGCAGTTTGCCCCCGGGACTCGCGGTGATCTCTGCGCCCATACGCCCCAGGGGCTCGATCACCCTGCCCATCGGCCGCGACGAGAGCGACGCATCGCCGGTGAAGGTGGCGGTGATCGCGTGGCTCGCGACCAGCCCCATCAGCAGTCGGGTCGAAGTGCCCGAATTGCCCATGTCGAGCGCCTGCTGCGGCTGGAGCAGCCCACCGACGCCGACGCCGTGGACGCGCCACACGCCGTTTTCGCCGCGCTCGACCTGTGCGCCCATCGCGCGCATCGCCGCGGCAGTGGCGAGAACATCCTCACCCTCGAGCAGTCCCTCGATCCGGCTTTCGCCGACCGCGAGCGCCGAGAACATCAGCGAACGATGGCTGATCGACTTGTCGCCGGGAACGGTGAGGGTGCCGCGGAGCGGTCCGCGGGCGGATAGGGTGAGCGGGCGTGGCGTAGCGTGCGACATCGCGCGCGGCTTTGACAGCCGCCTTGCGCTATGGCAAGGCGCCCACCACTTTGCCGGGTCTGATACCGGAATCCACATAATCGAAAGGCAAGAGGCGGCACATGGTGAAGCCGGAATGGGGCACGAAGCGAGCGTGTCCGAAATGCGGAACGCGTTTCTACGACCTCCAGAAGGACGAGCCGGTCACGTGCATCAACTGCTCCTTCTCCTGGGAGCCGGAGCCGATTCTCAAGTCCAAGCAGCCGCTGCCGTTCGAAGTGGTGAAGGCTGACGGCGAGAAGCCCGAGACCGCGGATTCGGATCTGGGTGACGAGGATCTGGACATCGGAGCGGACGACGAGGAGCCCTCGGCGGACGACGACGTCGATCTGGGCGGCGACGACGACCTGGGCGTCGAGACCGGCGGCGACGACGACGAGCAGTGAATTATTTTTGGCAAGGGT
>DATLJJ010000368.1:0-6078 GCA_035538975.1 Sphingomonas sp.
GTCCACCGTTTCGGCAAGGCCGAGGCGCTATCGGAAGGGGGGAAATAGATGGCGTCCGAGTCCCAGCCCGAGCCGTTCGCGTCCGGCGCTCTCGAAGGGCCGCTGTTCACGGTGGTGATTCCCACTTTCAACCGGCGCGACGCAGTGGTGGAGGCGGTGCGATCGGCGCTGGGGCAGAGCGTGGCGGACATTGAAGTGATCGTTGTCGACGACGGCTCGACCGACGGCACGCCCAGCGCGATCGCTGCCATCGGCGACGAGCGCATCCATGTGATCGTGCAGGACAATGCCGGTGCCGCCGCGGCGCGCAACCGCGGTGTCGCCTATGCGCGCGGCCGCTATGTCGCCTTCCTCGATTCGGACGACCGCTTCCTGCCCGATCATCTGGCGGACCTTCTGCCGCTGCTGGCGCAGGGCGATGACGTCGTCGCCTATTGCCGCGTGATCGTCGATCGCGGATCGGGGCGGCGCTTCCTCAAGCCTTTTCGCGAGATCCGGAGCGGCGAGAGCGTCGACCGCTATCTGATGTGCGAACGCGGCTTCATCCAGACGAGCAGCCTGGCGCTGCGCCGCACGCTCGCCGCCTCGGTGCGCTACCGCGAGGACGTGGGCTTCGGCGACGACACCGATTTCGCCGTCCGCCTGTCGCTCGCCGGCGCGCGCTTTCTGATGGCTGCGCGCGCGACGGTGATCTGGGCCGACCGGCGCACCGAGAACCGGCTGTCACAGGTGCGTTCGAACATCGGCAATCTCGCATGGCTGAGCGATCTCAAGCCGCACATCTCCGCGCGCGCCTATTCGGCCTATATGGGCTGGCACGCGGCCAAGAGCGTGTGGCCCACCAGCCGGCGCACCGCGCTCGGCTATTATTTCAACGCGATCCGCCACGGCGCCTTCCGCCCCGGGCTGGCGCTGGTGGTGCTGCTCCAGATAATCGTCCCCGATGGCGCCTACCGCCGGATGGCCGACCGCTGGGTCGCGGTGACCGCGCGCTTCCGGAGCTATCGGATATGAAGCGCCGCGCGTTCATCGCGGGCGCCGCGGCGGCGGTCAGCGTGCCGCTTCGGTCGAGCGCCGAGCCCTATGTGCCGCCCATGCCGGACATGAGCGGGCCGGGCCTCGACGCGCGCGCGCGCCGGACCGGCCGGCGCTTCGGCTGCGCGATAAAGTCGAGCCAACTCGCGAAGGATCCCGCCTTCACCCAGGCGGTGCTGCGCGAGGCGGGCGTGGTGGTGCAGGAATATGAGCTCAAGCGCCACGTCACCCAGCCCGCGCCGGGCAGGTACGATTTCAGCGGCAACGACAAGCTGATCGCCTTCGCGCAGGAGCATGGGCTCGCTGCGCGCGGCCACACGCTCGTCTGGTACGCCAAGAACCCGCCGTGGCTCGAAGCCGAACTGCCCCGCGCGAACGCCCGCGCCAAGGAGGAGCTGCTCGGCGGCTATATCCAGACCGCGATGCGCCGCTATGCGGGCAAGATAAGCGAATGGGACGTGGTCAACGAGCCGGTCGAGCCAAAGGAAGGACGCCCCGACGGGCTTCGCGCCAGGAACATCTGGGAACAGGCGTTCGGCGAACGCTACATCGACATGGCCTTCCACATCGCGCGCGAGGCGGACCCTCGCGCGCGGCTCTTCCTCACCGATTTCGGCCTCGAGCACGCCTCCCGGCGCTGCGCCGACCGGCGCAAGGCGATACTCGGCCTGCTCGAGCGCGCGCTGGCGCGCGGCGTCCCGATCGACGCGCTGGGTATCCAGGGACATCTCAAGCCCTTCCGCGAGCCGTTCGACGAGCGGACCTTCGCCAATTTCCTCGACGAGGTTCGCGGGATGGGGCTGCACATCGCGATCACCGAGCTCGACATCGCCGATCGCGGCGGCCCGGCCGATGTCGAGCCGCGCGATGCCGAGGTGGCGGCGGTGGGCCGGGCCTTCCTCGACGTCGCGCTCGCAAATCCCGCGACGGGTTCGGTGCTGAGCTGGGGCCTGTCCGACCGCTATTCCTGGCTTTCGACCACGCCCGAGTACCGCTGGCCCGACGGCCAGCCCTCGCGCGGGCTGCCGCTCGATGCGCAGCTCCACCGCAAGCGGCTATGGGCGGCGATGGCGGCCGCCTTCGATGCCGCGCCGGTACGTGCAGCCGACGCGAACGACCCGACAAGGAGCATGCCCGCATGAGGATCGCCCCGCTCACGGGCCTGCGCGGTATCGCCGCCGTCGCCGTGATGCTCTACCACATCCCGCACTCGCCTGCGTTCGGCGCCTTCGCTATGCCCCTGTTCTCGCGCGCCTATTTGTGCGTCGACCTGTTCTTTATCCTGAGCGGCTTCGTGATCTCGATCGGCTATCACGAGCGCGTCGTGAAGCATCTCGGTGCCTCAAGCTATGGCGACTTCCTGCTCAATCGTATGGCGCGCGTCTGGCCGCTCCACTTCGTCGTGGGGCTGGTCTTCCTTGCGCGCATCCTGCTCAACGTCTCGGGCGAGCAGAGCGTGGCGCTCACCCCCGCCAACCTTTTCACCAACCTGCTGATGATCGAGAGCTGGGGCTGGGGAACGCAGGCGCTGGCGGGCAACGCCTGGTCGGTGAGCACCGAATTGGTCGCCTATCTCCTCTATCCGCTGGTCGCGATCCTCGCCTTCTCCCGCCTCGCCTGGGCGGAGGGGCTGCTGGCGGTGGTGCTGCTGTTGCTGGTGGCCATGCTCGGACACGGATCGAGTGGTCCGCTGGACGTCAACGACGGCAATTCGATCCTCCCGGTACTGCGCTGTCTTGCCGGCTTCTCGCTGGGCGTAATCGCTTATCGCGTGGTGCGGCATCCAAGGTGCGAGCAGCTGCTAGGCGGCGAGCGCGGCTTCATAGCGGCCTGCGCGCTGCTCGTCGTCGCATTCCTCGTGCCGCGAGCCGATGTGCTGGTCGCGCTTGCCTTCGTGCCGCTCGTGATCGCCTGCTATTACGACAGCCGCGCCTCGAGAGCGCTGCTCGCCAACCCGCTGGTCTTCCACCTCGGGCTGATCAGCTATTCGATCTACCTGTGGCACCCGCTCGTCCGCGACATCGCCGCGCGTTCCATGGGGATCGCACATCGCCATGGGCTCACCGGTTTCGACTGGACCTTCGTGGTGGCCACGCTGCTCGCGACCTGGCTGCTCTGCTGGGCGAGCTACCGGCTGGTGGAGGTGCCCGGCCACCGCATGATCAAGCGGCTCGAGCGGCGTGGAATGCGGCCGCGCATGCCGCTCCAGCAGGCCGCGGAATAGGGGCGGGGCATGGCGGCTCGCAACGCCCATGCCGCCGAGACGGTGATCGCCGTCCCCACGTACCGGCGGCCCGAGCATCTGCGGCGGCTGCTCGAAGCGGTGCGCGAACTCGAGGGACTTGAGCGGGCGGCGCTGCTGGTGGCCGAGAACGATCCGCAACGCCGCGAAGGCGCTGCGATCGCCTGCGCGCTCGCGCCGACGCTTCGAATTCCCGTGGATATCCTGCTGGTGCCGCGGCCCGGTCTGTGCAGCGTCCGCAACGCCATCGTCGCGCATGCGCTGCGCTATCCGGCGATGCGGCGGCTGGCGATGATCGACGACGACGAATGGCCCGGGTCGGGCTGGCTCGCCGAACTGCTCGCGGTGCAGCAGCGTACCGGGGCGGCGGTGGTGGGCGGGCCGGTCGAGCCCGTGTTCGCCCAGGGCGAACCACGCTGGTGGCGCGAGACTTTGGTCTTCCGTCCCGAGGAGCGAGCGGAAGGGCGGGTCGAGATGCTTTACGCGAGCAACAACCTGCTGGTGACGCGCGAAGCGCTGGAGGCGCTGGGCGACCCCTGGTTCGATCCGGCCTTCAATCGCAGCGGCGGCGAGGATCTGGACTTCCTCACGCGGTTGCGGGCGAGCGGTTTCGCCTTCGCCTGGGCGCCGCGCGCGATGGTGCGCGAATGGGTGGGGCCGGAGCGCGCCCGCCGCGGCTGGGTGCTCCGCCGGATGTGGCGGATCGGGATCACCGATACGATGGTCGCGCGCAAGAAGCGCCCCGGCGCCCTCGGCCGGGCGACACTGACGGCACGCTCGCTGGCGCTGCTGGGGCTCAGGACGGCGTCGTTGCCGGCGCTCGCCTGGAAGCGTGAACGCAGGCTCGACATCGCAGGCCAGTGGGTGAAGGCGCTCGCGCGCCTCTATGCGCTGGCGGGCGGGAGCGACGCGCTCTACGCCGCTCCCGCTCCGGTCAGTTCTGCCAGGCCCGGAAGCTCTTGACGATCATGTCGCCCGAGCCGTCGTCATAGGCGCTGGTCGTCTTCACGGCGACGTTCATGATCGGATACCAGCGATGCCCCTTGAACGGGTTGACGCTCTGGTAGACTTCGAGCCCGTCGATGAACCAGGTGATGTACTCCGGCCCGATGTCCACCGCATAGCGGTGGTATCCCTGCGAAAATCCGGACAGGCCATAGGCCTGCTGCGCCTGGATGATCGACCCGCGCTGGAAGCTGCGTACGCCGCCGTTTCCGCCGTGGATGGTGGCCGAGATGTGCGCGTCGAAATTCCAGTAGCTCTGGTATCCGAAGCCTTCGTAGACGTCGATCTCGGGCGGCCAGCCAGAGGTCGAGATCAGCCAGAAGGCGGGCCATGCCCCGCGCCGCGTCGGCATCTTGGCGACCCATTCATATTGACCGTAGCCGATCTGCGTCGCGGTGGTGTTGTGCCCGCTCAGCACTACCGAGCCATAGCCGTAGGATGTGCCGCCGTAGCTGATCGGCGTGTCGAGCTTCTGCGTGTGGAACACCAGCCCCTCGTCAGTGTAGCGCAGCGGCGCCTCGACACCGGGATAGAGCGTTTCGTCCAGATAGAGGCCGGTCTCGCCGTTCGCGACCTGGGCGCGGCCGTGCGAGAGCTGGGTCGACCAAGCATCCGACCAGCCTGTCGTAGACCAGCGCATGCTATCCTTGGTCATCTCGTACTGGAGCGCGCCATAGGTGCGGAAAGTCCGCGCATTGCGGAAGCCGCTGGTGGCGGCGGCCGTCGGGGTCGCGCTGGCGTTCGCCGTCACGGTGGCGCTGGCGGTGCCCTGGTTCGCGCCCCACGGCGCTTCGCGCAGCTTGAGCGAGAACTGCTGCCCGTCGCTCGTGGAGAGGATCGGTACCGCGACCGTTTTGACCAGGGGATCGCCCGGACGGAAGATCACTACGGCTTCGGTGGTCTTGTACTGATATCCCGAGAGCGCCCTGGTGGTGCCCGATCCATTCACGGTGATCACCCGCGCGATGACCGTGTTGGGAGTCGGCCGATCGAGTTTGACGGGCACATAGGCGGCCGATGCGCCTGGCTTGAAAACCGCCGTGCCGATCGAGAGCGTCGCCTTTTCGGGCAACCGGGTGCCGCTGGCGAAGTCGAAGGCCGCGAAGCTGTTGGTGTTGGTGCTCGTGCTGGTGGCAGTCGTCGTCGCGAGCGGCCCGAGGACCCCCGAGGACGAGGAAGCGTCTGCCGTTGCGTCGATCTTGACGATGCCTGCCGCCTCTTCCGACGACGTGTTGGCGCCCGAGCATGCTGCGAGGACGCAAAGCGACAACGCGCCCGCAAGCGGACGCACAAAGTATTTACGCATGGAAAAACACCCCCCGGTGTCACGACGGCCAAAACCTGGGGCCGCCCACAGGGGTATTTAGGAAGAAAACGGCGCGAAGCTCGTGCTTCGCGCCGTCTTTTGCGACGAGTTGTTAACCGTTCATCGCAAATCGCGGAACCAAAATCATTCCGCCGCTATGGCGAGTTCTTCTGTCGCATACGTGCCGCGGCCTACGCCGGTATAGGCGAAACCGGCGGCTTCGACGGCCTCGGGCCGATAGATGTTGCGCAGGTCGACCAGAGCGTTGCCCGTCATGCGATTGCGCAACTGGGTGAGGTCGAGCGCGCGGAAGGCATCCCATTCGGTGACGATCACCAGCGCCGCAGCACCCTCGGCAGCCTCATAAGGTGAAGTCGCGAACTCGACGCCGGGCAGCAGCGGACGGGCCGCGGCCATGCCCTCCGGGTCGAAGGCGCTCACGCTGGCGCCGCCGTCCTCCAGCGCCTGGATCACCGCCAGGCTGGGCGCG
>DATLJJ010000369.1:0-1504 GCA_035538975.1 Sphingomonas sp.
CGGATCATCTTCTTCGACAAGGATCGCGGCGCCGAGCTGTTCATCCGCGCGATCGGCGGCCGCTACGACGTGCTGCGTCCGGGCGAGCCTTCGGGCCTCAATCCGCTGCGCCTGCCCGACACGCCCGCCAACCGTCAGTTCCTCATCGACTGGCTGACCCAGCTCGCCGGCGGCGCCGACGTCGAGGAGCTGGCGCGGATCAAGGATGCGGTCGACGCCAATTTCCTCCAGCCGCCCGAGCATCGCCGGCTGCGCTATCTCGCCGAGCTGTTCCGCGGCAGTCACCGTGCCGCCGCCGGCGACCTGTGGGCGCGCATCGCCCCATGGTTCGGCACCGGCGAGCGCGCCTGGCTGTTCGACAATGAAGAGGACCGCACCGATCTGGCGGCGGAGTCGGTCGGCTTCGACATGACCCAGGTGCTCGACGACGCGGCGCTGCGCACCCCCGCGATGATGTACCTCTTCCACCGCGTCGAGGAGCGGCTGGACGGCACCGCGGCGATCATCGTTGTGGACGAGGGCTGGAAGGCCCTCGACGACGACGTGTTCGTGCGGCGCATCAAGGATTGGGAAAAGACGATCCGCAAGCGCAACGGCATCGTCGGCTTCGCCACCCAGAGCGCGCAGGACGCGCTCGAGAGCCGCATCGCCAGCGCGATCATCGAGCAGGCGGC
Organism: Sphingomonas sp.; assembly: GCA_035538975.1. Classification (GTDB taxonomy): domain Bacteria; phylum Pseudomonadota; class Alphaproteobacteria; order Sphingomonadales; family Sphingomonadaceae; genus Sphingomonas. The sequence continues at coordinate 675 of DATLJJ010000369.1, forward strand.
GACGCAGATCTTCATGGCCAATCCGCGCGCGCGCGCCGAGGATTATGTCGACGGCTTCGGCCTGTCGCGGCACGAGTTCGACCTCATCCGCTCGCTGCCCGACAATGCCCATTGCTTCCTGATCAAGCACGGCGCCGAGAGCGTTGTGGCGCGGCTGAACCTCACCGGCGAACGCGAGCTGCTCACCATTCTGTCGGGGCGCGAGCGCACCGTCCGCCTGCTCGACGAGATCCGCGCCGAAAAGGGCGACGACCCTGCCGACTGGCTCCAGCCGCTGCTGGAGCGCGCCTGATGGCCTGCACCTATTATCCGCCCGACAATGGCTATCTCCAGAGCCTGCTCGGCTTCGTCGACTGTCAGGCGCGCACGATCGGCGAGCAGGGCTATCTGGCGCTCGCAGCACCGGGATCGGTCGCGTCGCTGGCGCTCACCTCGCTGCTGACCTTGTTCGTTGCGCTGATCGGCTATCGCATGCTGCTCGGCGAGGTTCCCGGCGTGCGCGGTGGCGTGCTGGCGCTGGTCAAGATCGGCGTGGTGCTCGCGCTGGCGAGCGGCTGGCCGGCTTATCGCACGCTGATCTACGACGTAGCGCTCGATGCGCCGGCCGAGATCGCTGCCGCGATCGGCGGCCCCGCCGGCCTGCCGGGCGCGACCGGCGGGCTGGTCGCGCGGATGGATGGGCTCGACCGCGGCTTCGAGGCGCTCGCGATCGAAGGCCCCGGGCCGGCTCCCGATCCGACCGTCCAACTGGTCGCACCGCCGATGTTCGGCGGCTTCGACACCTTCGCGATCGGCGCGTCGCGCACCACGTTCCTGATCGGCGCCCTTGG
>DATLJJ010000370.1:0-4142 GCA_035538975.1 Sphingomonas sp.
GCGGCGCGACGGTGAGCTTCTGGCGAGTCAGCCGCTCGATGTCGCGCAGGTACGGCCGCTCGTCGTCGGCGCAGAAGCTGAGCGCGATGCCGTCATTGCCCGCGCGCGCGGTCCGGCCGATGCGGTGGACGTACTGTTCGGGGACGTTGGGCAGCTCGAAGTTGAAGACGTGGCTCACGCCCGAAACGTCGATGCCGCGCGCCGCGATGTCGGTCGCGACGAGGATCTTGACCTTGCCGGCGCGGAACTCGCCCAGCGCACGCTCGCGCTGCGGCTGGCTCTTGTTGCCGTGGATCGCGTTCGAGGCGATGCCGTTGCCCGCGAGCAGACGGACGACGCGGTCGGCGCCGTGCTTGGTGCGGGTGAAGACCAGCGCGCGATCGATGTCGAGTTCCTTGAGCTTCATCGTCAGCAGCGCCTGCTTTTCCTGCTGATTCACATAGGTGACGTACTGCTCGACGCGCTCGGCGGTGGTGGCGACCGGAGTCACCTTCACTTCGACCGGCTCGTGGATGAACTGGCTGGCCAGCTCGCGGATGCTCTTGGGCATGGTTGCCGAGAAGAACAGCGACTGGCGCTTGGACGGCAGCTCGCGCACGATGCGCTTCAGCGCATGGATGAAGCCCAGGTCGAGCATCTGGTCGGCTTCGTCGAGCACGAGGATCTCGATCCCGAGCAGGATCGCATAGCATTGGTCGAGCAGGTCGACGAGGCGGCCCGGCGTGGCGACGAGGATGTCGACGCCGCGTGCCAGGTCGGTCTTGTTCTTGTGGATCGAGGTGCCGCCGAAGATGGTGGCGATGCGCAGGCCGGTGCCGGCCGAATAGTTGCGCGCGCTCTCGGCGATCTGCGCGGCGAGCTCGCGGGTGGGGGCGAGCACCAGCATCCGCGTGCCGCGCGGCTGCGCACGGCGGCCCGACTTCACCAGCCGGTCGATCGAGGGAAGCATGAAGGCCGCGGTCTTGCCGGTGCCGGTCTGGGCGATGCCGAGCAGGTCGCGGCCCTCGAGCAGCGCCGGAATCGACTGCGCCTGGATCGGCGTCGCCTCGCTATAGCCCTTGGCGGCGAGCGCGGAGAGAACGGTCTGCGAGAGACCGAGTTCGGAAAATTGCATGGAATACCTTACATGTACGGCCAGCGCGCTTGGACGGAATCCGGACGCGAAGGCGGGTCAAAAAATTGACGACCCGCGTGACTTGGGAAGCCGTGAAATCAACCGAGGCGGAGCCGGGACGAATTCGTCCGATCACGCTGCTGTACGCCTCGCTGGCCGCGCATATGGTAGCAAAGCTGCCATAAGTCAACGCAAGGCGCCGCATGGGCGTTGGGAGGAGCCATGGCCGTCACCGATATCGCGACCCGCACCTACAACCATAACTGGCGGCTCGATCCGATCGTGCGCAGCCTGCTCGACACCGATTTCTACAAACTGCTGATGCTCCAGATGATCCGGCACCTCTATCCGGACGTCCACGCGACCTTCCAGCTCATCAACCGCAGCAAGACGGTGCGGCTCGCCGACGTGATCGACGAAGGCGAGCTCCGCGCGCAGCTGGATCATGCGCGCACGCTGCGCTTCTCGAAGAAGGAGCTGATCTGGCTGGCCGGCAACAGCTTCTACGGCCAGCAGCGGATGTTCGCGCCCGATTTCATCGCCTGGCTCGCCGACTTCCGCCTGCCCGAATATGAGCTGCGCGCGGTCGACGGCCAGTATGAGCTGCGCTTCGAAGGGCCGTGGACCGAAACGACGATGTGGGAAATTCCCGCGCTCGCCATCGTCAACGAGCTGCGTGCCCGCGCCGCCCTGCGCGATCGCGGCCGCTTCACGCTCGACGTGCTCTATGCGCGCGCCAAGGCGCGGCTGTGGGAGAAGATCGAGCGACTGCAGCAGCTCCCCGATCTGGTGCTGTCGGACTTCGGCACCCGGCGGCGGCACGGCTTCCTGTGGCAGCGCTGGTGCGTCGAGGCGCTGAAGGAGGGGCTGGGGGAACGCTTCATCGGAACGTCCAACGTGCTGCTCGCGATGGACGCCGACCTCGAGGCGATCGGCACCAATGCACACGAGCTGCCGATGGTGCTCGCCGCGCTCGCCGACAGCGACGAGGAACTGCGCCGCGCACCGTGGCGCGTGCTCGAGGACTGGCAGCGCCATTATGGCGGAAACCTGCTCGTTGTCCTGCCGGATGCGTTCGGGACCGCCGCCTTCCTGCGCGACGCGCCCGACTGGGTGGCGGGCTGGACCGGGTTCCGGCCCGACAGCGCACCGCCGATCGAGACGGGCGAGGCGATCCTCGACTGGTGGCAAGCACATGGGCAGGACCCGCGCGAGAAGCTGCTGATCTTCTCGGACGGCATGGACGTGGACTCGATCGAGAAGGTCTACTGCCACTTCCACAAACGCGTGCGGCTCAGCTTCGGCTGGGGCACCAACCTGACCAACGACTTCCGCGGCTGCGATCCCGGGGGCGGTACGGGCCTCGATCCGATCTCGCTGGTCGCCAAGGTGGTCGAGGCGAACGGCCGGCCGGCGGTCAAGCTCTCGGACAATCCCGCCAAGGCGACAGGCGATCCTGACGAGATCGCGCGCTACCTCCGCATATTCGGCGGCGAGGGCCGGCAGGAGCGGGCGGTCCCGGTCTGAAGCCGCGCGGCGCGGGAAGGCACCCGTCTGCAGCATTTGACTTGCCCGCCGGCGGCACATCGGCGTCGTGCCGTGCGTTGGGCGAGACGAACGTTATCGATCCGTAAACGATCTGCCCCGTAGAGTAGGCGTAGCGTTCGGGAGGTCGTGCTGGTGTTGGTCGCAAGGCTCGAAGTGTTGGGTGAGGTCGACGAACGCGGCGCGATCCGCTTCGCGGTCGACAGCCGTACGACGCTGCGCAGCGGCGATGGCCGCCCGGTCGACGTGGTCGTCGACAATTTCTCGCGCACGGGCTTTCTCTTTCTCTCCGATTTCGAGTTTCCCGCGGGCACGCTCGTGTCGGTGGGGCTTTCCGGCGCGGGCGCGCGTGAGGCCAAGGTGATCTGGCGCGACGGCAATCGGCACGGCTGCGAGTTCCTCGTGCCGCTGCCGCGTTCCAAAATGGAGCGGGCGTTCCGTGGTCAGCAGGATCTTGTGGCCGCGCTCGAAGCCAAGCTCACCGGTCGGCTGAGCGACGCGGGTTTTCCCGCCGAGGCAGATTCCGAGCCGCAGCCCAATCCGCGGCGCCACTGGCTCGATGCACTGCTCTCGCGCCGTGAGGACGACCTCAGCGCCTGAGTGCTTCCACGTCCGCGGCGAACGCCCGCTCGCGATAGTCGAACCAGTCGAAATCCGCCGCGCGGCCGGTACCCGCCATGTCCTGACAGGCCATGCCGACGAAGGCGCCGGTGAAATTGGGCAGCCCCGGCGCGCTCGCCTCGTCCGAGAGGATGCTCGCGTCGAACTGCTCGGGCAGCCAGGTCCAGTCCGGTTGTCCCTCCGCGCGGAAGGCGAAGCGCAGCCGCTCGTAATCCACTTCCACGCGCAGCTCGATCCGCCCTGCCGGGATCGCGATCGGGGCAGTGAAGGCATCGGCCTGAGGTGAATCGGGAAGTGCCGACATCACGCGGATGTGGCGGCCGACTTCCTCGTCATGGCTGACGTGGAGGTAATGGAATTTCGCGCTGTTGTAATAGGCGACCAGCCCCGCCGCCTGCTGGAAATGCTCGGGCTCGAAGTCCATTGCGCAGGCGGCCGAATAGCAGAAATCCTGCTGCCGCCGCGCGACCAGCGCCTGCGTGAACAGGCTTCCGATCGTCTCGCGGCCATGAAGGCGCAGATGGCCCGGTCGCGCGCTCAGGCTGAAGATCTGCGCCGGCTCGGGCGTGCGGAGCCATTGCAGGTCCATGGGCAGCGCAGGTGAATCGAAATCGTGGCGCACCGCGGTCTCGCGCGGCGGCGAGGGTGGAACCGAAAGACCTTGCGCCTCCAGCACCGGCATTCCGCTCCCGTCCCCGGTATAGAGCCAGCCGTCCTCGCCCCAGCGCATCGGCTGGATCGCCGTCTCGCGGCCGAGCACGCAGCGCCCGCGATTGGGGAGCGGCCGCCCGCACAGATAGGCGATCCACGTCTGCCCGTCGGGCGTCTCGACCAGATCGGCATGGCCCGCGCGCATCAGCGG
>DATLJJ010000371.1:0-14658 GCA_035538975.1 Sphingomonas sp.
CGGTGGGGAAGGGCAGGCGAGGCAAGGGTTTCTCCGCATTGGCGGCGTTGAGCAGGAACGCGGCGAGCACCGCGGCACCCTGGCGCATGTCGGCCGCCTTCAGGTGATCGAAGGTGTCGATGTTCGTATGGTGGAGCCGGCTGCCATAGTCGAGCGGATCCTGAATGAACTGGAAGGCGGGGATGCCGACCGCCGAGAAGAAGACATGGTCGGTGCCGCCCACCTTGCGGATCGCGACGGTGTTCGCCCCCATCGCATTGAACGGCGCGAGCCATTCGCGGAAGACCGGCACCGCGGCGAGATTGTTCTCGGCATTGATTCCGCGGATCTTCCCCGAGCCATTGTCGATGTTGAAATAGGCGACGAGCTTGTCGTGCCCCGGCTGGCGCGTAACCGGCCAGCGGTCCGCCCAGCCATAGAAGCGCGCGAGGCCCGAGGTGGGGGCGCCGGGCTTGCGCTGGCGCGTCGCGATGTGGCGCTCGACATAGTCCATCGAGCCGAGCAGTCCCTGCTCCTCGCCGTTCCACAGCGCGAAGCGGATGGTGCGCTTCGGCTTGACGCCCTTCGCCTTCAGGATGCGCGCGGCCTCCATCACCATCGCCACTCCCGCGGCATTGTCGGCGGCGCCATCGCCCGCGGCCCAGCTGTCGAGGTGCGCGCCGGCCATCACATAGGCGCCCGAGGGATCGCTGCCCGGGATGTCTGCGAGGATGTTGTAGGCCTTGGTGTCGGCATCCTCGAAATGGACGACGCTTTCGATCTCGAGCACCGGTGCGGGGCCGGTTTTGGCGAGACGGGCGAGGCGGCGATAGTCCTCGGCGGCGATTTCGATTCCGGGCACCTGCTGGGTCTCGCCCGTGCCGAACAGATAGCCGCTGCCGTGGATCAGCTTGCCGTCGCGCGACGACATGGTGGCATAGGCGACTGCGCCCTCTGCCTTGAGGAAGGCGTCGAGCCTCGTGGCGAATTCGAGCCGCTTGATCCGGCGATCGGTCGCGTCGGGGTCATATTTGGGCTGCTCGTAGGTATCGAACCTGGCCAGCTCCTCGTTCGACCAGCGGCGGAAGGGCGCGTCGCCCGGCTCCGATCCGTCGTTGGGAAGCGTGACGAGGACGATCTTGCCCGAAAGCTTGCCCTGCCAGCGCGCGAAATGGTCCTCGTCGCTCATCGGCGCGACGACGATCGGCGCGCTGATCCGGCCCGGCGTGGCGGGCGTCCAGGCGATCGGGATCGACGTGAGTTCGATCGGGCGCGGGCTCGCCATCCGGGCGGAGGCACGCTCGATCCACCAGCCACGGCCGAAGTCGAAACCTTCCTTGCGGACGTTGGCGAGGCCCCATTTACGGAACTGCTCCGCGGTCCAGTCCTCGGCCCGGCGCATGCCCGGCGAGTTGGTGAGGCGCGGTCCGATACCGTCTGTGAGCTGCTGCGCGGTCTGCATCACCTGCGAGCGGTTGAGCCCCTCATCGAGGATGCGGGCGACTTCGGTGCGGTCGACGGTCTGGGCCGCGAGCGGGGCGGCGAGGAGCGAAAGGGTGGCGATTGCGACAAGGTTGCGCATGGGGTTCCCGGGGAAAAGAGATGCGGGCGACGCTATGCGGCACAAGGAGTGCGCGCAAGGCGTTGACAGCGCGCCCCGGTATCGGCATTGGCACGCCCTCGCTCGCAAGCGGCGCCTATGGACAGGTGGCCGAGTGGTTAAAGGCAGCAGACTGTAAATCTGCCGGCGCAAGCCTACGCTAGTTCGAATCTAGCCCTGTCCACCATCGCCGCTGCGAGCGTAATATCCCGAAATGATCGGATAACATCTCCAGCGACGGCCGGCGTGCGACCGTCGGAGCGTTCACGGCGATTTGCGCGGATTTGCGCCGTTTCCGATGGTCCCGACCCCTTATGCGGTACACGGTCGGTGCATGGCGGCACGCGAATCGTCTGCTCTGGCGCTGCCGGTTTTGTTAACCGCTGAGCCCCATAACCTGCACCATGACGAAGAGACCGGAACCGCTGATAGCGATCGATCTGGTGCGCTTCGGCTGCGCCGCGATGGTGATGCTGTACCACTATTTCACCACCGCCTGGACGGAGCCGTCGATCGCTGCGAAGGCGTTCCTCGTCGACGTGGCGCCGCCGCCCGCCGCAATGCTCGCGGCGATGCGCTTCAACTGGATCGGCGTTCAGCTGTTCTTCGTCATCTCGGGGATGGTCATCGCGCAGTCAGCCGCCAGCTCGACAGGCGCCCGGTTCATGCAGCGCCGTGTGCTCCGGCTCGCGCCGGCCGCCTTCGTCTGCGCGACGATCAGCGCCGGCATGTTCGCGTTCACGGGAACGCTCGTGCCGGATTTGTTCATGAGGTGGCTCGCGTCCGTGGCGCTGTGGCCCTTCGCGCCGCAGATCGATCCCGTCTATTGGACGATCGGCGTCGAAATGGTGTTCTACTTCGCCGTCGCCGCCCTGTTCTCCACCAACCGCAACGGTGGGACAGACAGGCTCGCCGTCATCCTCGTCATGCTCAGCGCAGGGTTCTGGAGCGTGATGCTTGCGACCGGCGACCTGTTCCGGCCGCTCCAGGAGCACGCGCTTGCGCTCACGCTGCTGCCGCACGGCGCGTTCTTCGCACTTGGGATGCTGCTCACCAGCGCTGCTCGCGCGGGATGGACGGTCCGCAGGCTGTGGCTTTTCGCGAGTGCGCTTTGCGTCGGTGCGACGCAGATCGCGGTGAAGGCGAATATCCGGGCCGAGGCGGTCCATCTGGACGCAGCTCCGGCCGTTCCGCTCGCCATCTTCCTGTCCGGTCTGGCGCTGCTCGCCGCGGCATGGGCCCTGCAACCACAACTTGCGCGCTATATCCCCCCGCGTACGGCGCGCGTCGTCGGGATCGCCACCTACCCGCTCTACCTGATCCACCACGAGCTGGGGGCGGCGGTGATTGGAGCCCTCGCCGCCGCAGGACTGGGCACTGTGACGGCGGTCGGGGTGACCATCGCAATCATGCTGGCGCTCACCTGGGCGATAGCCGCCTGGCTCGAGCCGCCCGTGCATAGCGTCATGCGCAGCGCGGCCGAGCGTGTCAGCGCTCTGCCGCTGATGCTCCGGCCCACGCTTACCACCCGCGGGCGATGATGGTGTCGACGGCGCAGCGCCGGGCATATCCCCTCCGCCGCCACCGCGTCGATCGCGCGAATTGCAGAATGCTGCAGTAAATCGCGAGCTAACTTGCTTTACCTGTAGCAACCCCGACAATAGCGGCTATGTTGCCGCGCACGGGTCGCATTCGCTTCTTCAAATCGATGGAGATCGCAATGCTGAAACAATTCGTCATGTGCCTTGTTATTGCCGGTTCCGTGACCGCAACCGCGCCCGTGACTGCCGGAGGGTTCAACGGCGCGCCCGTCGCAGTCGACGATACTGCAACGGTGCGCTGCGGAACGATCGTCGGCATCGACGTGCTCGCCAACGACTATGATCCCGATGGAGACCCGATCACTGTCGTGAGCGCCGATTCCGGCGGCGGCAATGCTGCCCCGGCGGGAAGCTATGTCGAGTTCGAGCCGCAGATGACCGGCACCGTCTATGTCTATTACACGATCGAGGACGGCAACGGCGGCACCGCCAGCGCAACGGTGACGGTCACCGTGCCGCGCCGGCCTGGTTGCATTCAATGAATCAAGGCGGGGCGGCGAAGAAGCCGCCCCGCTTCATTTTGGCAAAGGCGGCTCAGCACACGCCGCCACGGCCGGACGGAACGCATCCGCCTGGTAGTTGCGAGCGCAAGTACAGGTCTCGATGAAGATCTGCCGCAGCGACGGGTGCCAGTGCCGGGCGCGCGTTCAGAACACCGCCGCCACGAGCTGGCGGAACGCGTCGGCCCGGTGGCTCATCGCGTGCTTGGCCGCGGGATCCATCTCGCCGAAGGTCTCCGTGTAGCCGATCGGCTGGAACATCGGGTCGTAGCCGAAACCGTGCTCGCCGCGCGGCGGCCATACCAGCGTGCCGTCCACGCGGCCCTCGAACCATTCGACGTGTCCGTCGGGCCAGGCGAGCGCGAGCGCGCAGACGAAATGCGCGTCGCGCGGCGTGTCCGGCCCCCTGGCGGCGAGATTGTCCTCCACCAGCCGCATCGCCAGGCCGAAGTCGCGGCTCTCGCCGGCCCAGCGCGCCGAGAAGATGCCCGGCTCGCCGCCCAGCGCCTCGACGCACAGCCCCGAATCGTCGGCGAGCGCAGGGAGGCCCGAGAGATCGGCCGCCTGCAGTGCCTTGAGCTCGGCGTTGGCGACGAAGGTCGTGCCGGTTTCGTCGGGCTCGGGCAGGTCGAGCTCGGCTGCGGAGACGGGCTCGATGCCATAAGGCGCGAGCAGCTCGCGGATCTCGCGCACCTTGCCCTGGTTATGGCTGGCGATCACCAGCCTGCCGGGCTGGAGCTTGCGGATCGCCTGGGGCGCGTTTCCGCCGATTCCTTCGTTGGGGTCCGTCATTGCACCGCCTTCAACTGGGCGGCGAAGATCTGGTTGCAGCCGATGCGCGCGAGGCGGAGCAGGCGGAGCAGCCCTTCCTCGTCGTAGCAGGCGCCCTCGGCCGTCGCCTGCGCCTCGGCGATCTTGCCGTCCGAGAGAAGGACGAAGTTGGCGTCGGCGTCGGCGGACGAATCCTCGTCGTAATCGAGGTCGAGCACGGGATTGCCCTGATAGATGCCGCAGGAGACCGCTGCGACCTGCTGCTGGATCGGGTCCTTGTCGAGCAGTCCCGCCGCGAGGAGCTTGTTGGTGGCGAGGCGCAGCGCCACCCAGGCGCCCGAAATCGCGGCGGTGCGCGTGCCGCCGTCGGCCTGGAGGACGTCGCAGTCGAGCGTGATCTGGCGCTCGCCGAGCAGCTTGAGATCGGTCACCGCGCGCAAGCTGCGTCCGATCAGCCGCTGGATTTCCTGCGTGCGACCGGACTGCTTGCCCTTGGCCGCCTCGCGCTGGCCGCGGGTGTGCGTCGCGCGCGGCAGCATGCCGTATTCGGCGGTGACCCAGCCCTCGCCCTTGCCGCGCAGCCACGGCGGAATCCGTTCCTCGATGCTGGCGGTGACCAGCACGCGCGTGTCGCCGAAGCCGATCAGGACGGAGCCCTCCGCGTGACGCGTGAAATTGGGCTCGATCGTGATCGCGCGCATCTCGTCGGGGGCGCGGCCGGATGGGCGCATGCTTCAGTCTCCTGCAATGTTGGAACGGCCACGTAGACGCTGGAGCGCGAACGCGCCAGTATCGGCGCACGATCCGAAAGAAGGGGGCAGGGATGACGATGGGGCGGTGGTTGGTGCTCGGGCTGGCGGCGACGGCGCTGGCGGGATGCATTCCGGCCTCGCGTACGGGCGTCGACACGGGCAGCACGGGCGCTCCGGTGCCGATCGAGGGCGACTCGATCGCCTATGAGACGGGCCCCTGCTTCGGCGCCTGCCTGGTCTATTCGGTGACGGTGCGGCCCGACGGCACCGGCGTGTTCGAGGGCAAGCGCTTCACGGCGGTGAGCGGTACGCGCGAATTCCGGCTGACCCGGGCGCAGTACGACGCCTTCGCGGCGAAGCTCGCGCCCTGGCGTCCCGCGAGCGGCGAGGTCCGCTATGCCCCGGGCGAGCCGAGCTGTGCGCGCCACGCCACCGACATGCCCAGCGTCGACATCCGCTGGACCCGCGCGATCGGGGACAGCCAGCACCTCTATTTCTACTATGGCTGCAACATGGAGAAGAACCGCGCCATGGCCGAGGCGCTGGGCAACGCCCCGGACGCGCTGCCGATCGAGGCGCTGGTGGGCGAGCATCCCTAGCCAATTCCCTCTCCCGCAAGCGGCAGAGGGGATCGAGAACCGTTGAGCCCGCGGCCGCCTGCGCTACATAGGGCAGCATGAACACCCCACCGATCCACGAACTCACCGATCGCGCGCGCGACGTGTTCCGGGTCGTGGTCGAATCCTATCTCGACAGCGGCGAGCCCGTGGGTTCGCGCACCATCTCGAAGATATCGGGCCTCAACCTCTCTCCCGCCTCGATCCGCAACGTGATGCAGGATCTGGAGGAGCTGGGCCTGCTCGCCGCGCCGCACACCAGCGCGGGCCGCATGCCCACCGATATCGGCCTCCGGCTGTTCGTCGACGGCATGATGCACGCGATGGAGCCTTCGGCCGAGGAGCGCGCCGCGATCGAGGCGCGTGCGGGGCAGACCGGGCCGGTGGAGGAGGCGCTCGCAAGCACCACCGCGGCGCTTTCGGGTCTCTCGGCCTGCGCCGGGCTGGTGCTGGTGCCCAAGGACGATCCCGTGCTGCGCCAGTTCGGCTTCGTGCCGCTCAACCACGATCGCGCGCTCGCGGTGCTGGTGGGGGAGGACGGATCGGTCCAGAACCGCGTCGTCCACATCCCCGGCGGGATCGACCCCATCTCGCTCCAGCAGGCGTCCAACTACATGAGCGCGATGCTGAGCGGGCTCACCCTCGCCCAGGCGCGCGCGCGGATCGAGCGCGACCTCACGCAGCAGCGGGCCGAACTCGACGCCGCCGCGGCGGCTCTGGTCGAGCGCGGGCTGGCGGTGTGGAGCGAGGACGGCGACCGCCGCCCGGTGCTGATCGTGCGCGGTCAGGCGCGACTCATCGACACCACCGCCACCGAGGACCTCGACCGCGTCCGCCAGCTGCTCGACGAGCTCGAGGGCAAGGAAGAGATCGCCCGGCTGCTCGACAGCGCGCGCGAAGGCGAAGCGACGCGCATCTTCATCGGATCGGAGAACAAGCTCTTCGCGTTGTCGGGTTCGTCGGTGATCGCCAAGCCGGTGCGCGCGATGGACGGGCGCGTGGTCGGCGTAGTGGGGGTGATCGGCCCCACGCGGTTGAACTATGCCCGCGTCGTGCCCATGGTGGATTTCACGGCGGCCACGCTGGCCCGGTTGCTGGCCTGAGCGCCGCAGAAACGAACAGGGAATTATGTCGAACGAAGCGAACAGGAACGAAGCTGTGGACGTGAACGAAGCCGAGGCCGATCTGCGGCACGAGACCGCCGAGGGCGCGCCCGAAGTGGCCGAGCACGACCGGCTGGCCGAGCTGGAGGCGCAGATCGCCGAGGCCAAGGCCGCGGTGCTCTATGCGCAGGCCGAGACGCAGAACGTCCGCCGGCGCGCCGAGAAGGAAGCCGCGGACGCGCGCACCTATGCCGCCACGGGCTTCGCGCGCGACATCCTCTCGGTCGCCGACAATCTCACCCGCGCGCTCGCTGCGATCCCGGCCGAGCTCAGGGAGGACGAGAAGCTCAAGGGGCTGGTCACCGGCCTCGAGGCGACGGGGCGCGAGCTCGACTCGGTCTTCGCGCGCCACGGCATCTCGAAGATCGGTGCGACGGGCGAGACGCTCGACCCCAACCGGCATCAGGCGATGATGGAAATCCCCACTGCCGACGCCGAACCCGGCACGGTCGTGCAAGAGATCCAGACCGGCTACATGATCAAGGACCGCCTGCTGCGGCCTGCGCTGGTGGCGGTGGCGAAAAAGCCCGAGTGAGCGAGCGACCGATGCTGTACCCCGGCGAAGGCCGGGGCCCAGTCGGCGCGAACCCACGATCAGGAGCCGTACGGCGCCTTTGAAAAGCCGTTGCAACTGGCCCCGGCCTTCGCCGGGGTAGGGTTCCAACAAAAAAGCCGGGGCATCGCTGCCCCGGCTTTTCCTTTTCGAACCTGGTCCGGCGGATCAGAAGCTCTGCCAGTCGTCGCTGCCGTTGCGCACCAGCGCCGGAATCGCGGCCGCCGGGAGCGGCTTGACCGGGCTGGCGTAGCTCGCGACCTGGATCGCGGCGGGGACGCGGCGGACCGAAGCCATCGCAGCGCCGGTGCGGAAGCGGGTGACTTCGCGGGCGAGCTGCTCGGCCTCGTTGGCGAGGTTGCGGACCGCCGCCGTGGTCTCCTCGACCATCGCGGCGTTCTGCTGGGTCTCGCGGTCCATCGACGACACCGCCGAAGTGATCTCGCCGACGGCTGCCGCCTGCGCGCGGTTGTCGGTCGAGATGTCGCCGAGCAGGCCGTGGACGGTGCTGACGTCGGTGGCGATGTCGACCAGCGCATGGTCGACCTTCTGCACCGCTTCCACCGCGACGCTGATCTCGCTCTGCGTGACGGTGAGCTGCTCGCGGGCGCGCTTGGCTTCTTCCTCGGCGCGCATCGCGAGTGCCGAGACGAGGTCGGCAACGACGGCGAAGCCGCGGCCCGCCTCACCGGCGCGGCCAGCTTCGACTGCCGCGTTCATCGCAAGCACGCGCGTCTGGAACGCAATCTTGTCGAGGCCCTCGATCACCGAGTCGATGCCCTTGGCGCTGTCCGACACGCGGACCATCGCCTGGACGGCGCCGTCGGCGACGCTGCGGCCCGACCCGACGACTTCCATCGCCTGGTCGGCGCGCTCGACGGTGCGGCTCGCCGCGTCGGCAGTCGCCTTGAGGCGCTGGTCGATCTGGTTGACCGCGGCCGCGGTCTGCTCGAGGCTGGCGGCGTTGCCCTCGGTGCGGCGCGCGAGATCCTCGGAGGCCGTGGCGATCTCGCCGGTGCCGGTGCGGATCGCGTCGGCGCCCTCGGCGACCACGCGCAGCGCCGACTGGAGCGCCGCGGCGGCCTCGTTGAAGTCGGTCTTGAGCTTGGCGAAGGGGCCCGCGAGGTCGGCGTTGATGCGCGCCTCGAGGTCGCCCCCGGCGAGCGCGGCGAGGCCGGTGCCGACGCTGTCGACCAGCATCGTCGCCTGCTCGTCCTTGGCGCGCTCGGCGTCGGCGAGCTGGTCGCGGAAGGCAGAGGTGGCGCGGGCGAGCTGGCCCACTTCGTTCTCCGCGTCGAGCGCAGGGATCGTCACGGCGCGGTCGCCGCGGCTCAGTCGCTCGATCACTTGCGTGATTGCGGCGAGCGGCTGCAGGCCGCCGATCGACCAGCGAGTCACGGCGACGCCCAGACCGATGCCGAGCATGCAGACCAGACCGATGATGATGCTGAACCAGCTGGTGGTGCTCGCCACCTGCTCGCCGATGTGCTTGTTCATCGCCTCCTGCAGATCGATGAACTCGTTGATCTGCTTGAGCCACTGGACGAACATCGGGCGCGCCTCGCCGAGCAGCACGCGGCGCGCGCCTTCGATGTCGCCGGCGCGGCGCAGCTCGATCACGCGCTTGACGAGCGGCAGCGTCCTGGCCTCGGTCTCCTTGATCGAGGCGATGATGCGCGTCTCGTCGGCAGTCGGCCTGGTTTCGGGCGCGAGCATCGCATCGAGCGGCCCGGCCGAATCGGCATATTTGGCGGCGAGCTTGTCGATGTCGGCGACCACGCCGTCGAGCTCCGCGTCGCTCACCAGCGTCACGTCGCGCACGTCGATCGAACGATCGTGCACGCTGCCGCGGAAGTTGATCGCATAGCGCTGCTTGACGCTGTTGATCGTGTTCATCTGGTCGAGGTTGCCCTTGACGGACTGGACGCGTTCGACGCTGACCAGCGCCAGGATCGCGAGCAGCCCGATCACGGCGCTGAAGCCGACGATCAGGCGCTTCCGAAGAGTCATGTGCTCGAACATGCGGAGCCTTTTCCATCCATTCTGTGGCGACACACGCGGGGAACCGTCGAAGGACGGCCGGTGCAGGGGCTGCCGGAAGTTCCCCCTTTCAACACCTTATAGAGCGTGCAGGTGCCCGAACGGCGGAGTGCGCGAAATTCGCGGCTCCGATGCTCCCCCTCCCGCCGCAACGGGAGGGAAGTGTCATCTGGCGGACGGAGACGGTCGCCGCGGCGCGTGTTCGATCCACAGGATCACGGCACCCGCCACGACGAGCGCGAGGTTGATTCCCCAGATCCCGGGCACCGCGCCGGGAAGCAGCAGCGCATGCCCCGCGCCGGTCGCCACCAGCATCGCGCCCAACGCGCTGCGCATCCTCCGCGGCGCGATCATGCCGGGCCGTACCAGCGCCACCAGCATCGCGGCCGCGAGGCCCGCCCAGAAGACGAGCGCCAGCGGCACCTCCGCTCCCAGCGCCGCGCGCAGCCACAGCAGCGCGACATAGAGGATCGGCACGCCCCACACCGTAATCGCCCAGGCCGCCTCGAGCCGCGGGCTGGCCGCGCCCCGGCGGCGGCGCTTCTGCAGCCAGATCGACATGCCCGTGCCCGTCACCACGCACAGCGCGAGGCCGAGCGCGACATAGGCGAGCTCCACTGCCAGCCCGCCATAGCTGCCGAAATGCAGCCCATAGGTGGAAGCCGCGACCTGCTGGCCGACCGCACCGTCCGAAAGCCCCGCGTTGCCGATGAAACGGCCCTGCGTGTCGAAGGCGTAATTCTCGCCATAGATCAGCCGGCGGGGGTGCGTCGCAATGATCTGGACGTGCTGGCCCTGCGTGCCCGGATCGTGGAGGATCACATAGCTGGGCTCGACGCCGGGAAAGCGCCGGGCGAGTGTGGTGAGCGCCGCCGCGGCGTCGGGAAGCGGGGCGGGGCGCGCGTCGGGCTTGGCTTCGGCGCCGAAGATCGCGCCATAGGTCCGCTCGATGTCGCCGCCGTTGTACGCCTTTGCGATCAGCGTCGCGCCGACGCTGCCGAGCCCCACGAACGCGCCGGTGAGCGCGAGCGCGAGCGCGAAGGGCAGCGTCCAGACGCCGAGCCGGTTGTGCCAGTCAGCCTGGGCGATCTGCCGGCTGCCGCGCGCGCGCAGGCGGAAGGCGTCGCGGAAGATGCGCGGGTGCGCCGCCACGCCGGTGATGACGAGCGCGGCGAGCATCACGCCCAATATGCCGACCACGATCAATCCGAGCGTCATCGGCAGGTGCAGATAGATGTGCTGGTTGCTCAGGAACTCGGTCCAGGCATGCGCCTCGGGCGCGACGATGCGGCCGTCGCGATCGACATAGACCGCGCCGTGATCGGTGGTGACCACGGTGCGCGGCAGCCCCTCGGTCGGCATATGGACATAGAGGTGCGTGGTCCGCGGCTTGCCCTTCTCGCTCGCCACCACCGCCTCGATCGCGCGCTGGACCGCCGCCGGCGAGATGCCGCCGCTGTCGGCGACCTGCGGCTGCTCCCAGCGCTGCCAGCGCTCGTGCACGACGATCAGCGTGCCCGACAGCGCGATGATGTAGATCAGCGCGCCGGCCAGCAGCCCGATCGCGCCATGGCCCGAGAGCGCGCGCTGGACGAGGGTGCGCGGAACGGCGAGGGGTTCGTGCTTCATAGCGGCCACCAGAGGAGAAGGCCCGCGAGCGCGACGATCAGCGCGGGCAGGATCATGCGGGCCGGGCCCGCGCGGGTGATCTGGACTGCGGCGAGCAGAGTCCAGACGATGGGCTGGAGCAGCAGTATCAAGGCGAGCGTGTCGGCATCGCCCCAGCCTGCGCGGCGCGCGGCGGCTTGGGCGCCGAACGCCAGGAGCTGCGCAGACGCGAAGCCGACCGGCACCACCAGCGCGAACACCGCGAGCCGCCGGCCGAAATCGCTCGCGCGGAAGCGCCAGCCGGGCGCGGCGGCAGCATCGCCCGCGGCGCGTACGCGGCCGGGTGCGAGCGTCACCGCACTGTGCGCGAGCGGTATGGCGGCCGCGAGCATCGCTACCACCGCGGCAACTGCGACGCCCCAGGCGCCTGCCGCGGCGCCGAGCAGCGCCGCCGCCCCGCCGAGCAGCGCCCAGCCTGCGGCGGTCAGCCACAGCCGGCGGCGGCCCCAGGCGAGGCGCAGTGCGCCCACGCCTGTGGCCGAGGCGAGCAGCCCCAGGGCCAGCTGCGGCTCCATCAGAAGCGCCATCCCAGCGTCGCGCTCACGGTGCGCGGAGGGCCGAAGAAGCCCTGCTCCCAATAGAGGCTGGTGATCGGTTTCACGTCGGTCAGATTGCGCAGATTGGCAGTGAGCGACCAGTGCTTGTCGATCTCGAAGCGCGCCATCAGGTCGACCAGCGCATATTCCTTCTGCTCGGTGATCACCGGCGTGCCCGCGATCACCAGCGGCTGCTCGCGCCAGATGCGGCTCTGGTACTGGACCGATGCGCCGAGCCTGAGCTGCGGGATCGCGGGCGGCGCATAGGCGAGGTTGAACCGGCCGGTGTGGCGCGGGACGTAGGTGCGCACCGCGTTGCCGTCGGGACCCTCGATCCGGAGCAGCGTATAGCCGCCGCTCAGCTGCAGCCCGGGCAGGACCATGCCGCCGACGTCGAGCTCGACGCCCTCCGCGGTCGCATCGATGCCGCGGTACAGCGTCAGCCCGCTACCGGTGTCGAAGCCGACGCTCTCTGCGATGTTGCGCTGGTGCGCGCGGAAGATCGACGCACTGGCGTTGAGCTTGCCGCCGAACCATTCGCCCTTGAGCCCGGCCTCGAGATTGTCGCCTTCGGTGGGCGGCAGGACGCGCAGAGTCTCGTCCACTTCGGTCTGCGGATTGAAGATCGTGGCGAAGCTCGCATAGGCGCTGATCGAGGATGTGAGGTCGACCGTCGCTCCGACGAAGGGGAGTCCGCGCGTCATCGAATATTCGCGCGGCGCGTCGTAGGATTGGCCTTCGCTGCGGATGTGGGTGATGTTGCCGCCGAGCATCAGCTTGACCCCGTCGGCGGGGTTGATGCGGAACAGGCCATAGGCGGTCTCGCGCTTCACCGTGAAATCGGCGCGCAGCTCGAAATCGGGGAAGTCGGGGCGCGGGAAGCTGCCGTCGAACGCGCTGTTGCCGGGCAGCGGCAGGCCGACCTGTGAATAATCGTAGGAGGCATATTGCCTGGTGTCGCTGACGCCATAGTTGGCGCCGAGCACCAGCTCGTGGCTGCGCCCGAACAGCTCGAACGGGCCCGAGACATAGGCGTCGACCGTCAGCTCGCGCGTGGGGCCCTGGAAGGCGCCGGGATAGCTGAACAGCCCGTCGCCGGTCACGGGATCGGGGTTGCCGTAGACGTAGAAGAGCTCCTCGTCCTCGGTGATCACGCGGCGCAGCACGCTCAGCTTCGCGGTCCAGCCCTGCCCGAGATCGTGCGTCAGGTCGCCGAAGATCTGCTGGTCGCGGATGTCCCATTTGGACCAGTCGGCCGAGGTGTTGGCCGATCGCGGCAGGTCAAGGGGGTTGCCTGCGCTATCATAGAGCGGAAGCGCGCCCCACATGCCGCCGTCGGTATTGTGCTGCTGGTGCTGGTAGCCGAGGCTCAGCGTCGTGGCGGGCCCCAGGTCCGCCTCGACCACGCCGTAACCGATCGCGCGCTCCGAATGATAGCGGTCGAGATAGCTGTCCTTGTCCTCCCAGGCGCCGACGACGCGCGCGCGGATCGCGCCGTTCGCCGTCAGCGGCACGCTCACGTCGGCATCGGCGCGGATCTGGTCGAACGAGCCGTAGAGCAGGCTAGCCGAGGCCGCGAACTCGCGACCCGGGCGCTTGCGGACGAGGTTGATCGTCGCCGAGGGATTGCCGGTCGACGAGAGCAGCCCGTTGGCGCCGCGCAGCACTTCGACGCGGTCGAAGGTCGCGGTGTCGATCGAGCCGTTCTGCAACCCGTTCGCAAAGGGAAGGCCGATGCCGTCGATCTGGAAGTTGGTGATGTCGAAGCCGCGGGCCGAGAAATAGGTGCGGTCGGTCTCGGTCTGCTGGACGTTGATGCCGGTGGTGGTGGTCAGCAGCGTGTTGACGTCGCGCAGCCCGAAATCGTCGATCTGCGTGCGCGTGACGACGCTCACCGATTGCGGCGTCTCGCGCGGTGTGAGCGGCAGCCGGGTGGAGGTGCGGCTGGTGCCCGTGGTGTAACTGTCGGTCCCTTCGCTGGCTTCGTCGCGAACGCCAGTGACGACGATCTCCTGCCGCTGCGGGTCCTCCTCGGAGCCGGCCGCCGGACCGGAGACGGCGGCGAGCAGCAGAAGCGGAATCGAATGCATTTGGACCTCCCTTTCGGGAGCGCCCTTAGCCAGCGCCAACCAGTAATGCAAACGATTCGCATTAGCTAGGCGATGAGGCAATTGTTGCGAACGTTTATCAGCGCCTAGCGTTGTGAAGCGGAGGGCCTTATCTCGGCTCCATGTCGTCGCGCTTCGATTCCGTTCCGCATCGCCGGCAGATCATCGATCGGCGCGCCGTGTCCGAGCGGCTGGCCGCGCTCAAGGCTCCGGATGCGTCGGCCTTGCGCCGCGCGGCCACGCTCGAGCTCAAGGCCGCGCTCGACACCGGGCGGGCGGAGATCGCTCAGCGGCTCGCCGAGCATCCCTCGCGCGGGCACGAGACCGCGGCGGCGGGCGCCTTCCTGATCGACCAGCTGCTGCGGCTGCTGTGGGACTTCACCATCGAGCGGCTGCACCCGAACCACAATCCCACTGCCGCCGAGCGGATGACGCTGATCGCGGTGGGCGGGTACGGCCGCGGCGAGATGGCGCCGCATTCGGACATCGACATCGGCTTCCTCACTCCCTGGAAAGTCACCAGCTGGTGCGAGCAGGTGATCGAATCGATGCTCTACTCGCTGTGGGACATGCAGCTGAAAGTGGGGCATTCCTCGCGCTCGCTCGACGAGATGGTGCGCCAGGCCAAGGCCGACGTGACCGTGTGCACCGCGCTGATCGAGGCGCGCTACATCTGGGGCGATACCGAACTCTACGAAGAGGCGGCCCGGCGCTTCAAGGCCGAGGTGCAGGACGGCAATGCCCGCGGCTTCATCGCCCAGAAGCTCGCC
>DATLJJ010000372.1:0-3721 GCA_035538975.1 Sphingomonas sp.
CCGGTGCGGCTCCGGGTCGAGCGGCAGCTCGGCTACAAGCACGCCAAATATGTGATGCGAGTGGAGGCAGTGGCCTCGCTTGCCGGCGTGGCCGGCGGACGCGGGGGCTATTGGGAGGATTCCAACGGCTATGAATGGTACGCCGGAATCTAGCCCGGAGCGATTTTCCGCATTGCGGTAGATCGTTACGGACCTAAATTGTCGTGGGGGTTACCGGGGGGCTGTTTGGAGAGACGGCCTAATGGCGTTGATCGACCGTTTCCTTGCGCGGGCTGTGAAGCGCGGCCCGCTGACTGTGATTGGAGCCGATGGCAGCACGCGGAGCTTCGGCGAACCCGACCCCGTACTGAAGCCTGTCACCATCCGGCTGAAGCGCGGCGCGGGCGCGGCGATCGTGCGCGACCCGAGCCTGGGCGCGGCCGAGAGCTACATGGACGGCAAGCTGGAGATCGAGCAGGGCGACATCTTCGACCTTCTGAACCTCGTCACTGCCAACAACCTTTGGGAGAAGAGCAACGCCGCGCTCAATCCGACGCCGCTGCGTCGTGCGGTCGAGGCCGTGACGCACCGCATCGGCCGCTACAACATGGCGCGGCGATCGAAGCGCAACGTCGCGCATCACTATGACCTCTCCGACCGGCTCTACGACCTCTTCCTCGACGCCGACCGGCAGTACAGCTGCGCCTATTACACGGATCCGGCGAACAGCCTCGAGCAGGCGCAGGCCGACAAGAAGGCGCACATCGCCGCCAAGCTGGCGCTCGAGCCGGGGATGCGCGTGCTCGACATCGGCTGCGGCTGGGGCGGGATGGCGCTCTATCTGCACGAGAAGACCGGCGCCGAGGTGCTGGGGATCACGCTTTCCGAGGAGCAGCTCAAGGTCGCGCGACGCCGTGCCGCGGAGGCCGGCGTGGCCGACAAGGTGCGCTTCGAGCTGATCGACTATCGTGCGCTGGAGGGTCAGTTCGACCGCATCGTCTCGGTGGGCATGTTCGAGCATGTCGGGCCGGCCTTCTACCCCACCTTCTTCCGCAAGTGCCGCGAGCTGCTGACGCCGGAGGGCGTGATGCTGCTCCACACGATCGGCCGGGCCGGCGGCCCCGGCGTCACCGACAAGTTCACGATGAAATACATCTTCCCCGGCGGTTACATCCCGGCGCTTTCGGAGATCGTGCGCGGGTACGAGGGGTTGCGCATGTTCCCCACCGACGTGGAGGTGCTGCGGCTCCATTACGGCTACACGCTCAAGGCCTGGTACGACCGCACCGTCGCGGCGCACGACGAGATCGTGAAGCTCTACGACGAGCGCTTCTACCGCATGTGGGCCTATTATCTGGCGGGATCGTGCGTGAGCTTCCTGAACGGCGGGCTGGTCAACTACCAGCTCCAGCTCTCGCGCTCGCGCGACGCGCTGCCGATCACGCGCGACTATATGCTGGAGGGCGAGCAGGCGTTGCGCGGCGAGGGCGTGGCGCCGCAGCGGTTGCGGGCGTGAGGCTTTTGATCCTCCCCCCGACGGGGAGGATTGAATGGCCTGTATCCTGAGGCCTGTTCACCGCGAGTAGCGCGCGTCCATGTGCGCGAGGTGCACGCGGAGGAGCTCTTCCAGCACCCCGAGGTCCACGTCCGCCAGCTTCTTCACATAGAGGCAGCTCTTGCCCGTCCTGTGCTTTCCCAGCCGGGCGAGCAGCGCCGCTTCCTCCGCGCCGCCGCTCAGCACGTAGAGCACCAGCTCGGCCTTGCGAGGGCTGAAGCCGATGCGGCAGGCGTCGCCCTCATGGCCGCTTTCGTACCGGTAATGATAACTGCCGAAGCCGACGATCGACGGGCCCCACATCGTCGCCGGCTCGCCCGAAAGGCGCTCCATCATCGCCAGCACCGCGCGGGCGTCCTCGCGCCGGTTTGCGTCGGGTACCGCGTCGATGAATTCGGCGGCGCTCGTCGCAGTCGGCCTGGTCTTCGTCCCGGCCATCTTCCCTCCCGAGTCGGTGGACGCCAGCTTGCCCGAGCGCGAAAGGTTGCGGAAGCGGCACATGAACCCTAGAGCGCGCTCCGTTCCCCCATCCTCTGGAGTCGTCTGCCCCATGTCCGACAAGATCAACCGCGTCGTCCTCGCCTATTCGGGCGGGCTGGACACGAGCGTGATCCTGAAATGGCTCCAGCAGACCTATCAGTGCGAAGTGGTGACCTTCACTGCCGACCTGGGGCAGGGCGAGGAGCTCGAGCCCGCCCGGCAGAAGGCGCTCAATGCGGGCGTGAAGCCCGAGCACATCTATATCGACGACCTGCGCGAGGAGTTCGTCAAGGACTTCGTCTTCCCGATGATGCGCGCCAACGCGCTCTACGAGGGGCTCTATCTCCTCGGCACCTCGATCGCGCGCCCGCTCATCTCGAAGCGGCTGATCGAAATCGCGAAGGAAGTGAACGCCGATGCGGTGAGCCACGGCGCGACCGGCAAGGGCAACGACCAGGTCCGGTTCGAGCTCTCGGCCTATGCGCTCAACCCCGACATCAAGGTGATCGCGCCGTGGCGCGAATGGGACCTGACCAGCCGCACGAAGCTGATCGAGTTCGCCGAGCAGCACCAGATCATGGTGAGCAAGGACAAGCGCGGCGAGGCGCCCTTCTCGACCGACGCGAACCTGCTGCACACCTCGAGCGAGGGCAAGGTGCTCGAGGATCCGTGGGAGGAAGTGCCCGATTACGTCTTCTCGCGCACGGTGAACCCGGAGGACGCGCCCGACGCGCCCGAGTATATCACGATCGACTTCGAGCGCGGCGACGGCGTGGCGCTCAACGGCCAGGCGATGAGCCCCGCGACGCTGCTGACCGCGCTCAACGAGCTCGGCCGCAAGCACGGCATCGGCCGGCTCGACCTCGTCGAGAACCGCTTCGTGGGCATGAAGTCGCGCGGCATGTACGAGACGCCGGGCGGCACCATCTATCACCTCGCGCATCGCGGCATCGAGCAGATCACGCTCGACCGTGGCGCCGCGCACCTGAAGGACGAGCTCGCGCCGCGCTACGCCGAGCTGATCTACAACGGCTTCTGGTTCGCGCCCGAGCGCGAGATGCTGCAGGCGGCGATCGACCACAGCCAGGAGAAGGTGTCGGGCACCGTCCGGCTCAAGCTCTACAAGGGCGGGGTCTATGTGGTCGGCCGCAAGTCGCCCAACACGCTCTACAGCGAGAAGGTCGTGACGTTCGAGGACGACCAGGGTGCCTACGACCAGCGCGACGCGGCGGGCTTCATCAAGCTCAACGCGCTGCGCCTGCGGCTGCTGGGCCGGCGGGAAGGGTGAGATATCCCGATCCTCCCCCGGAGGGGGAGGGGGACCAGCGAAGCTGGTGGAGGGGTAGTTTCAGCCGGCGACGCCCAAGTGGAGAATACCCCTCCGTCGCGCTGCGCGCGCCACCTCCCCCTCTGGGGGAGGATCTAATCAGGCCAGCGCTTCTTCCAGCAACCGCGCGAGCCTGAGGCCGCCTTTGGTGACCTGCTCGCGTGCGGGTTCGATCAGCTTCTCGATCGTCGCCTGATCGAGCTTCGCGCGTTCGGGATTGTCGCCGCACGGGTCCTTGTAGGCCGAGCCGTAGACCACGTCGCGCGCGACCTTCCAGCTCTCGCGGCTCCAGTCCTCGACGCTGCCGCCGGCGAGGCGGCTGCGCTCGTCGGTCGAATAGACGCGGATCAGCGAGGGCGGCGTGGAGATCGCGCGCTCGG